>DNJG01000098.1 GCA_003489165.1 Nitrospinota bacterium
ACTGCTATTATCTGTACACCATATATAGTCCTGAGTTGAAGGTCCCTGATTGATTTTCCTATAAAGCTATTGGGGGGGGCGATCTCCATTATGCTGTATCCTTCGGCTAAAGGCAGATAATCAAGGAGATTTGTTGAACTGACACTCATTGCTACTTTAACTGCTATATCTTTTTCAGGAAATATTATCTCTGTTGCACCTATAGTATTCAATATCTTTCCATGGTCTTCCGTGATTGCCTTTGCAACAATATTTTTAATTCCCATTTCTTTTAAATAGAGGGTGACAAGAACGCTTGCATCAAGGCTTGTGCCAAGCCCTATAATTGCCACATCTACATCCTGAATTCCAAGGGCTATAAGTGTGTCCTTGTCTGTAGCATCTGCCACTATAGACTGAGTTGAGAATTCTTTTATCTTCTGGACTATATCTTTATTTTTATCAATTGCAATTACCTCATGTCCCTTTTCATACAGACTCTTTGTAATATAAAAACCGAACATCCCCAATCCTATAACTACAAACTTTTTCATAATCCCTCCCAAACGAGTTGAGGAGTGCAGAAGTTAGGGAGTTTAGGAGTTACTCTTGAACTTCATAACTCTTCAACTCCTTAACTCATCACCCTACCATCAAATTCTCTTCAGAATATCTAAATTTCCCCTTTGCCTCCTCACGGCTTACTGCAAGTGCAATTGTTAGCGGCCCCAGTCTGCCTATAAACATAACCATACATATAATAATCTTGCCCAATTCTGTAAGCCTTTCCGTAATTCCTGCTGACAGACCTACGGTTCCAAATGCTGAAGCCACCTCAAACATAATTTCAATGAAAGACATCCTGGTTTCCTGATGCGGTATATTAAACAATTCAGTTATTGTCAGGAGTATAGTGAACAATGTAACAATTATAAATGATGCAGAGGCTATTGCAATAGACCTTGACGCCGCCTCTAAGGGTATAGTCCTTTTAAATATGCTCACATCCTCTCTTGCGTAAAACCTTGACTTTATTATAGCAAATAAGACCCCAAATGTGGTTGTCTTTATACCGCCGCCTGTAGAGCCGGGTGAAGCGCCAATAAACATGAGCATTATCATGATGAATAGTGTCGCATTTGTGAGCATAGCAAAATTTACAGTATTAAATCCGGCAGTCCTCGTAGCAACGGATTGGAAAACTGAACATATAATCTGGTCATGCAGTCCCATGCCTTTGAGTGTATTATTTTTTTCTAAGACAAAAAATATGACAGCCCCTCCAAAGAGAAGGATGGCTGTTACAATCAATGCCATCTTTGTATGGAGGGATACCTGTCTCTTGAATTTACTGTATAGAATAGTTTTTATCTCATGGAGGAGAAAAAATCCAAGCCCTCCTGATATTATTAAGAGAATAATTGTTAGGTTTATGACAGTATCCTTTTGGTATCTTATAAGGCTGTCATGGAATGGGGAGAATCCTGCATTGCAGAAGGCTGCTACTGAGTGAAATATGGATAAATACATGGCATCAAAGAGGTTATATTCAAAACTAAATCTTATTAATAATATTGCAGCACCGATACCCTCTATCACAATTGTAAAAAAGAATATGTGTTTCAGGAGTGAATATATATCCCTCCCTGTGTGTGCAAAAGATTCTTGTATCATCAGCTTCTCATAAACAGAAATCTCTCCTTTTAATATATAAATGAATATAGTGGAGAAGGTCATTATGCCAAGACCGCCGATCTGAATGAGCATCAATAGCACAATCTGGCCAAAATAGCTCAGATTATTCCCTACATCTACTACTGCCAGACCTGTTACACAGACTGCAGATGTTGCCATGAACAGGGAATCTATGAGAGATAGCTGTCCATTTTTGGAAGAGATAGGAAGGTATAGGAGGATTGTGCCTATTAAAATAAATACTGCAAAACTGATAATGATTATGTGAGATGGACGAAGCTTATAAATCTTTGACATTGAGGAAAAGAATACAGAATAAACCTTTCAGTGTCAATAATTATGTCACTCCTGTTAATCAAGAACCCTGTAGCAATCTACAGGGTTCTTGATTATATATATATTAAATAAAACTACTCATCTTTGCCAAAATTATACCCTCTCTCAGACCATAATCACTTACAATCATACTATCAAACCCGAATATCTCCATAGTCTTTATTACAATTACAGCACCGGGGATAATGAGATCTTCCCTCCCCTTCTCAAGTGTAGGAATATTCCTCCTCTCTTTGAGAGGCATCTTTTTTAATCTATCAAGTAATTTTTTTACATTTTCTAATTTCAGGATGTAACCATTAATTTTTTTTGGGGTGTAAGGATATAGATTTAAGTCAAGTGCTGCAAGTGTGGTTACTGTCCCGGCAGTTCCTATAAGGAGTGCGGAATGCGGAATGTGGAATGTGGAATTAATTTCATCTTTTACATTTTTAATCTTATCAGCTATTGCTTTCTCCAAAATCCTTAATTCTTCCTCATCAACAGGATCATTTTTTATATACCTTTCAGATAGGTGGACTACTCCTAAATCTGCTCCCACAGAATTAATTAATTCTTTTTCCTCTGTAAAGACATATTCAGTACTCCCTCCGCCTATATCAAAGATAATTGCATTTTTTATATTACTATTTAATCCAGAAAAAACACCGAGAAGTGTCATCCTCGCCTCTTCTTCCCAAGGTATAACCTCAAGTTCAAGACCTGTTGCCTTTTTAATTATGTCTATAAATTCAGACCTGTTCTTTGCCTCCCTTACAGCACTCGTTGCAACAATCCAGATTTTAGAGGGGTTATATTGTATGACTTCATTTTTAAAATTCAAAATCGTATTTACAGTTCTCTCCATAGCTTTATCTATCAAAATGCCGCCATTAGATAATCCCTCTCCGAGACGGGTAATTACCTGATTTGAATGGAGTGGTTTAAAGCCCTTACCGTCTTTTTTTGCAACCAAAAGCCGAACAGTATTTGTCCCTAAATCTATAGATGCAAAAACAGCCATAAAATGGTTTCAAGATACAAGATTCAAGTTTTGATATATGCTATCCATAATTCTTTAGCAGTTTTCTTATATTGCTCTTCTCCCACTCCCTCGCAACCCCATAATACTTAAATATCTTCTCCATCCTTTTAAACTCAGGCGTATGAACCCTTCTCCTCCCGTTCACTATACTGCCTCCAACAACCTTATGAAGCATCTCATGATAGACTATACTCTCTATAAAATATGAAGGAATATCCTCCCGGTCAAGGCTTGGGTGGATTCTTATAATATTGTCTTTCTCAGTGTAAGAGCCAAATCTTATATATCTCCTGCCGTTACGGACATTTCTGCCCCATGTTATTTTTGCTGAGATAGTTTTATTAAAATACTCCGTATTGAGCCTGTCAAATATATCTTTTAAATTAAAAAACCTGCCATTAATATTCGTCACCTTTTTACTCCATCATCAACAAAGGCATCTTTTAAGAGTCTGCTCTGCCTCTCATAAGTCTGTCTCGGATTTGCAGGGTCTTTCACAGATGACTCTTATCAACAGTTATCGGAAGTGTCAGTTTTTGCATAATGGTTTGTCAGGCATTGCCAATGGTTATCGGTTTTGCGATACCTCGTGCAAATTCCTGCAACCAAGTTCGTTCCCCATATCACAAGCCTTTTTGTAATCAGAAATTGCCCTATCCATATTTCCTTTAACACCATAAGCAACCCCACGATTGTTATAGGCTTCAGCATCATTGGGGTCTAAGGCGATAGCCTTGTCATAATCCTCAATTGCCCTGTCATGCTGACCGTTGTTATGATAGGCAACCCCACGATTGGTGTAGGCATAAGCATAATCTGGTTTTAAGGCAATAGCCTTTGTGAATGCCTCAATTGCCTTATCATAATCTTTATCTATATCGTATTTAAGTCCCTTCTCAAACCATTTCTTTGCCATATCTTTAGCACTAATCTCATTTGTCTCTGCAAAAACAGAGACAGGGCAAAACAAAAAAAAGACAATAATAACTGTAAAAATATGTTTCACACACTCCTCCTTATTTTTTTAGATGACATTTCTGTGTTCACCCCGTAAGACCTTCAGTCTCTTACGGGGTTCATCTTTGCTAAGTTTACCTTTCCTACAATCCCATCTTCTTTAGTGCATCTTCACCACGGGTAGCCTGAATCGGGGCGTCTTCGGGGAGATAGAGCATCACACCGCCTTTTACAGGCCTTATAACTATCTTTCCTTCTTCGGCAAGCTTTTTTGTAACCTCAATAGGATTCTCCCCTTCAAAATATTTTTTGAACGCCTCATTAAATCCAGAGTATATGGTATGAATCCCCTTATACCCCTCTTTCCTCAAAGACACAATTGCCTTCTTTACAAACTCCTCATGACTCATCTTCTCTGCCATAAAAAACCTCCTTTCAAAAATAAACTTAACTATATTCACCGCAGAGACGCAGAGAAATATAAAAAAATATTTTAATTCTCCATTTTTCTTTCTTTCTCCATTTTCCCTTACTATTTCTCTCTGTGCTTCTGTGTCCCTGTGGCTAAATATTTTATTTTGAAATTAAATCAAATTGTTCTGGCAAAAGGTAATAGCGAAGAACTCCCTGATGTGTTGGTAGTCTCTCTATATCTATTCTTAAGACACCACCCATCTCAAATTTGATACTGATGCTACAAGACTCGCATAATAGGTGTAAGGCAATATTATGTAAGGATGGGAGATGCCCTGCTATAAAGACCCTTTCCCTATTCTTAAATCCTGTTAAGAAATTAATAAAATCTTCAGGTGAGGAATTTGGATTAAGTGTATCTGTAATTTTAATTTCATTCAATGGATAAGATAGAGTATTCGCTATAATCTCAGCTGACTCTCTTGCCCTTGCTTTAGGGCTTGAAATCATGAGGTCAAAAGCTACACTAATTTTTTTCAGTGCTATCGCAGTCCTTTCTATCTGAGTCTTACCTTCGGGACTGAGATGTCTCTGAGTGTCCTGCTCCTCGCTTAGAGCCTGTCCATGCTGCATTAGATAGAGTTCCATATGAACAAAAACCTAAAAGTGTAAGTGTGAGTGTGAGAAACAATCCCCCCTAAGTCCCCCTTTATTAAGGGGGAATTTGTCAGTATTCCTTTACTGACACTGACACTATTCGCTGACACTTCTTTTCACAGGGCTGTTATCTCATACTGCTCTTGATGGAGGTCGTCATCGGATTTTACAACTATCTTCACCTTTAGGTCTTTTTCCAGCCTGTCTATATACTGGTTTTCTTCATCAAATAGCATGTCGGCGACTATTGGATGGGCATTCAGAAGCACCTTTCTCTTTTTTGGGGATGCGTTTATAATCCTCTGTATCTCCCTGAAAATTTCATAGCATACTGTTGTGGGAGATTTTATGCTCCCCCTCCCCTCGCAGTATGTGCATGGCTGGCAGAGTGTTCTCCCGAGAGAATCCCTGACCCTCTTTCTCGTCATCTCCACAAGGCCGAATTCCGATATCTTCATTATCTTTGTCCTTGACCTGTCAGGTTTTAGCGCCTGTTCAAGTGCGTGAAATACCTTCTCCTTACTCTCATTCTTCTCCATGTCAATAAAATCCAGGATGATTAGTCCACCGATATTCCTTAGCCTGAGCTGATAGACAATCTCTTTAACCGCCTCCAGATTGGTTTCAAGAATCGTCTCCTCAGGATTTCTCTTCCCGACGAATTTTCCTGTATTTACATCTATTGCGACAAGTGCCTCAGTCTGGTCAATTACTATATATCCTCCGGATTTAAGCCAGATTTTTCTCCCCAATGCCCTCTCTATCTCAATCTCAATTCCGTATGTATCAAATATCGGATCTTTGCCTGTGTAGAGCTCAATCTTGGATTTCAATGCAGGCATATAAGAATTTACAAACTGGATGCATTTTTCATATTCTTCCTGAGAATCAATCACCAGCCTGTCAACATTCTTCGTGAAAATATCTCTTATTGACCTGAATATGAGATTTAAGTCCTGATGTATGAGAACAGGTGCAGATACCCTCTCACTCTTTTGCTTTATGTCATTCCAGAGTTTGGTCAGAAACTCTATATCAGCTATAAATTCTTCCCTGTCCTTCCCCTCGCTTGCAGTCCTTACAATAAATCCATCACCCGGAGGCTTTAGTTCTAACAGCAGTCTTTTTAGCCTTCTCCTTTCAGATTCATCCTCTATCCTTCTTGAAATCCCTACATGGTTAACGGATGGCATAAATACCAAATATCTTCCCGGAAGCGAGATATATGATGTGATCCTTGCCCCTTTGCTTCCTATCGGGTCTTTTGAGACCTGCACAAGAATCTCCTGTCCTTCCTGGAGTAATTCTTCAATAGGTAATTTCTGGATAGTCTCCCGCGGCATTTCCTCCTCTGACTCATCTGCTGTCTCATCACTGAGAGATATATCTTCGCCTGCTAATTTTTCATATTCCTCTATCGTATCCGGCACATTTATATCGGACACATAAAGAAAACCTGACTTTCCAAGCCCTATATCTATGAATGCCACCTGCATCCCAGGCAGAACCTTTACCACTCTGCCTTTATAGACATTTCCTACAATACCCTCATCCTTCTTTCTTTCAATATAAAGCTCGGATATGTCGCCGTTCTCCATGAGGGCTACCCTCGTCTCCCGCATATTTGTATTTACTATTATTTCAGATGACATAAAAAAATAAGCAATGACCAATGAGTAATAAGACTCATTGCTTCATTTCTACTCCTATCTTTTCCGTTAATAATACCGAAGTTCCTATATCCGGCGAAAGTAAATTCTGCAGCACTTCAATCGGTTGAAGCAGAGTGCCATTAAGGACATTGAATACCATCTCAATCTTTAACCACTCTCCTTCATGCCCGATTATCTTAATTGATTCTATCAATGGCTTAATATCAATCTTTTTTACCCCACCCTTTCTAATCCTATCAATTATTACCCTGTCCTGCAAAAAAAAATTTTTAAATCTCTCTTCAATTGGCTGAAGGCTGAAGGCTGAAGGCTGAAGGCTGACTGAAAAGATAATTTTGTTAGTTATGTCAGAGATAGACCTTGTTCCGGACGGAATAAACTCTGCAGATATCGCCTTTAACCCTGAAGGGAGTTCAGTATTGAGCTTATTTATTATTTCATCTGTTTTTATATTACTACTAAGCTCAGCATCAAAATATTCCCAGCGGCTCTCTATCCCGACAGGGAGTGCAAATCCAAAGGCTATCTTTGGATGGGGGTGGTATCCGTCTGAATATTGAAGATGTATCCCTGTCCTCCTGAATGCCCTGCTGAATGCCCTCCCCACTTCAAGGTGTGATAAAAATTTCATATCATCCTTTTTCTCATACCGTATTCTAACACGACTGTGTACAGATGAAGAAATTGCAGGTTGAGGAATAGTTTTGGGCACTGAGTCTTCTTCTCTCCCTTGACCCTTGACCCCTGCATCCTGACTCTTATTTAATATCAGGCACTTTTTGGGGTCAAGCCCGCAGCCGATACATCCTTCATAGCGGCAGTCAGAAGACAGAATATCTTTAACCGATGCCTCAAATTCTTTATATAAAAATTTCTGGCTTATACCTGTCTTGATATGCCCCCACGGCAGAATTTCATCTTTATTAATATTTCTATTTGCATAAAATTCAGGATTAACCCCGCATCTGTTAAATGCCTCCATCCACTTATTAAAATCAAATCTCTCGGTCCACCCGTCAAATTTGCATCCCATCTCATGGGCAGCCTCCAGCACTTTACCCAGCCTTCTGTTACCCCTTGCAAATACACCTTCAAGAAAACTTATCTCCACCTTATGCCATTTCATATTAATTTTTCTATTGGGTTTAAACTTTTTATACAGATAGCTGAGTTTTCTCTTTAAACTATCCATCCCTTCCTGCCCGACCCACTGAAATGGCGTATGTGCCTTCTGAACTAAGGATGATATGCCAACAT
>DNJG01000162.1:0-6860 GCA_003489165.1 Nitrospinota bacterium
TAAAGTGTCGTTGTCTTTCCAGAGCCGGTTGGTCCTGTAACAAGGATAATCCCGCTGTTTCTTGAAAGGAGTGAATCCATTATTTCAACCTGCTGAGAATTTAAACCTAACCTTTCAAATTCTATAATCCCCCCCTTACGGTCAAGGAGTCTTAATACAACCCTCTCGCCAAAAGATGTGGGGATAACAGATACCCTGACATCTATATCTTTTCCGGCAATAAGAAGTCTTATTCTGCCATCCTGTGGCAATCTCTTCTCTGCTATATCAAGTCCTGCCATGACCTTCACCCTTGAGATAGTCGCCTCCTGAATTGCCTTCGGCGGTGAGAGGACAGGAAATAAGACACCATCAACCCTGAATCTGACCTCAACTACCTTTTCATAAGGCTCAATATGAATATCACTTGCCCTCTCTTTCACAGCCTGAAAAAGGAGGGAATTCAGAAGCTTTATTATTGGAGCTTCATCTACAAGCTCAAGGAGGTCCTTCGGCTCCTCCCACTCTGTGGCAAGGGTATCAAGACTCTCACTGCTGATCCCGTCTATTACCTCCTGGGCAGAACCTGAGAGCCTGTCATAGAACCTGTGAATGACATTTAAGATACTCTCCTGTCGGGTAAAGACAGGGGTTACAGGGTTAAATAGAAATTTCTCTACATCGTTTAGGGCAAAAATCCCCTTTGGATCTGCCAATGCCACCAATACCTTTCCATTCTCTTTTCTTAAAGGTATAACGAGATTTCCCTTTGCAAATGAGAGGGGTATTCTTTCAATAAAGGCAGGGTCAATATCTTCACTATTAATTTCATCTATGTAGGAGAAACCGTGGGCTTTAATTATGCTTATAAGTTCATCCTTCATTTAGCATCATCTCCCCCTTTTTTTACCTCCTCCTTCTCTGAAACACCACCCTTAAATTTCTCCTCTGTCTTTTCTTTAAGGGTATCAAGTTCACTAAACTCTTTTATTATTGTCGGGGTAAGGTAGATGAGAAGGTTTATCTTCTGCTTCTGTGTTGAGGAGTATTTAAAGAGCCATCCTAATAATGGAATATCACCCAAGAGAGGAACCTTTGTTACATTCTTTATTTCTTTATCCTGTATCAATCCGCCGATAACTATAGTCTGCTCATTCTTCACAACGACTGATGTTTTTGCAGAACGCTTTGTAGTAATAATATCCCTTGCCTGTCCCCCTGTCTGAGAAGTGGGGGCAATTGCAGATATCTCCTGATATATGTCAAGCTTTACATAATCCCCCTCGCTAATCTGTGGCTTTATCTTTAAAGTAATGCCAACATCCTTTCTCTCAATGGATTGAAGTATTGGCTGGTTTGCAGTAGTTGTCTCCCTCTCAAATTTACTTAGAAAAGGGACATTCTCACCCACAATAATCTCTGCCTCTTTGTTATCACTTGTAAGTATATGCGGAGTAGAAAGAACATTTATGGCATCCCTGAACTGTTTAAGGCTGAAGAGGGCAGCAAAACCGGGGGCAGTCAGATTATATGATGAGCCATCTGCGTTTGTCACAGGGACAGTAACAAAATTTCCCATTCCTCCAATAGTCAATCCTGCCATCCCGCTTATTACATTCTGGACATCTGTAGAATCAACACGCCCCACTCCACCGATTGCCACTGGCTCCCCTTTATCATTCTTTGCAGATGCCCTCCATCTTGTCCCAAGATCAAGTGCCTTATCTATAAAGACCTCAGTTATCATTGCCTCTACAAAGACCTGCCTTGGCCTTCTGTCAAGTTTTTTAATTACCTGCATAAGGGTTTGATAATCTTCAGGGGATGACATGATAATGAGGGAGTTGGTGGCCTTATCAGGGGTTATAGCAAGCCTGCCGCTAAATTCCGATACCATCTGTGATGGGGGTGCCCCTGGCTGCGGTGGTGCAGACCTTGTCAACCCTTCCAAAACCTTTGAAATCTCGGCAGCTTCAGCATTTTCAAGATAATAGACATTAATTCTGGAAGATGTCTCTGGCGGAGGGACATCTAATATAGCAATAATCTTTTTATAATCTTCCCTTTCATCGGAAGGTCCTATGAGAATAATAGCGTTTAGCCTCACATCAGGGATTATCTTCCCTTCAGATGGACGGGGCGGCTGTCCTTGAGGCGTCCCGCCTCCTTTATGGCCGACACGAACCCGCTGTCCCCTTTCTTTTAATATTCTGCTGACAGCCTCTGCCTGTGCATATTTAAGATAGACAATCTCAGACTCATCCTGTTCAGTTTCTTTATCAACACCCTTCAATATTTCCAATATCTTTTCTATGTTGAGGGCATTATCTACCACAAGGAGAGAATTCCCCGGACCAAAGGCTGAGGCATAGCCATCCTTTGAAACAAGGGGCTGGATAAATGTAATAGCATCCTGACTGGCTATAAAATTTAATGGAATGAGTCGGACAATATAGGTTTCATTTACCTTTACCTTTTCTGTCTCCCTTACTATCTCAGTTCCGCTTTGCCTCGCCATTGCTGATGGGATTATCTTATAAGCATTCCCAGTAGCAATAAGAGTAAATCCCTTTAGCTCTAACAGAGATGTAAAAAGATTAAATGCCTCGTCTGTGGAAAGTCTTGATGGCGCAATTACTGTAATCTTTCCCTTTAGCCTTTCATCGTAGATAAAATTTTTTCCGGTCAGTTCACTTATAAATTTAACAAGTGTAGATATATCCACATCAACAAGATTTATTGTAATCTTGTTGTCCTTCTTAGAGATTTCAATAGGTTTTTCCTTTGAAGCCTCCTTTGGCATCTCCTCGGCAAATGGAGACCCTGTTATGAAAATCAAAAAAAGGATTATGAATATTTTAAAGACTATTTTCATATTTCACCTTATCTGGTAATTAAAACTTACCTTCTGCCCATCCCTCATCAGGTCAAGGTGAACCCTGCTCTCGCCCTTGATGCCAGAAATAACCTGAATAGCTTTCTCAGGAGTATCTATATCATAATTATTAACCCTGATAAGGATATCACCGTTCTTAAGTCCAATTGCATCAAAAATACCTCGGGGTTTTATCTCGGTAATCCTGAATCCCTCTACCTTCCCCTCTATCACATTTGGAGTAAGCCTTGCAGCTGTCAATACCTGACTCATGTCCTCCATAGCCTTAAATACTGCACGCTGATCAATTACCCACTCTTTTTCCCCTACCTTTTTAGACATGGGGGATAAATCTGCATATCTTTGAGGGGCTGGCCGATTGGGAGACGGAAGAACATGTATTTTCTCTTCATCTATTATATTAAAGGATAGTTCCCTTGTGCCACTGATAAGCAAAGCCTTATCCTTATCCACATTTCTTAAAACACCTGTATCAAAAACAAGCTCACCTACTTTAAATATCTCTTCCTTTTTATCGCTTTTTGTCTCAAATATGGCATAACCCTTCTTCCCGATTATAGTCCCCCTCAGATACAGGTTGCCATGGTTAACATCCTTTCCATTATCAACTCCCTCTCCTGAAATATCCTTATTTAAATCTATCAGAGTAAGTCTGCTTTGTGAAGAAGGAAATATTTCATTTTCTATAATAGATGCATAACTTTGAATATTATTTTGAATAGGCTTGTAAACAGCAGTCGAATTTTTTATCACCTCTTTTTCTTGAGGATTATATTTATAGATAAGATAACCTCTGATAATTAAAGAAGAGATAGGAAAAATGAGGAGCATTAAAAATATATTCAAAAACTTAAGTCCCTTTATCATTTAATAATCTAAAACCCTCTATTTTTCATTATTATAATCAAATTCTTAACAATATTTCAAGGGGATAGTGTTGATTCCTCATTTAATTATGGTATAGTAACAGCCATAGTAAGAAAGGTAAAGGGGAAAATGAAATTGTGAGACACGGCTTACAAAAAAGGGGGGGTTGTGGAAAAGAGAATCAGGGTTATTGCAAGGGTTAAGGAGGGTCAGGCAGAATCTAAAGATATAGTAGAAATAAGATGTAAATCAAAAGAGATATTTTATGCAAATAACCCAGATACTGAATGGTATAAAAAGAATATCCCTTGTATGGATGCATGCCCTGCAAATACCCGCATTCCTGAATATCTTGACTCTATATCCCGTGGAGATTTTGATAAGACTTATCTTATAAACAGGATTGATAATGTCTTACCGCATACACTCGGAAGGGTATGTTCCCATCCATGTGAGACAGCATGCAGACACGGTTTTGAAGGGCTCGGAGACCCTGTATCAATCTGCTGGCTAAAGAGGGTTGGCGGAGACTATAAGAGTAAAGAGAAGATAAAATTACAAGGGATAAAGAAAAAAACAGGTAAAAATGTTGCAGTTATTGGTGCAGGTCCGGCAGGGCTTGCATTGGCAAACGATTTAGCCCTCATGGGACACAATGTAACTGTATATGAGGCACTCCCGACTGCTGGGGGTATGCTCTACAGCGGCATTCCTGCCTTCAGACTCCCGAGGACTTTAATACAACAGGAAATAAAAGACATTACAGACTTGGGTGTAGAGCTTAAATTGAATACAAGAATTGGGAAGGAGATAACCCTTCAACAGCTAAAAGAGGGGAATGATGCAGTGTGTATTACAACAGGATGTATGGTGCCTGTAAGATTAAATGTTCCGGGGGAGGATTATCAGGGGGTAATATCAGGGCTTGATTTTATGATGCAGGTCAACACCGGAAAACTGAAAGGTTTAAGGGGGACTGTGGTTGTAATCGGCGGAGGGTTTACTGCAATGGACTGCTCAAGGACTGCCTTGAGACTCGGTGCGGAAAAATCAATAGTGCTTTACCGAAGGACAAGAAACGAGATGATGGTGGATGAGAGAGAATTAAAGGAGACATCCCTTGAAGGTGTAGAATTCCAATTTCTTGTTGCACCGGTAAAAATAATATCAAAAGCCCGTGAAAGGGTATCTGAGATAGAATGCGTTAAAAACAAATTGGGTGAGCCGGGGGCAGACGGAAGAAAGAGACCTGTTCCAATAGAAGGCTCAAACTTTAAGATAAAAGCAGACTGGATTATACCTGCAGTCAGCCAGCAATCAGACCCATCACTCCTCCCTTCAAAACTAAATATAAAAACTGAAAAAGGCATGGCAGCAGTTGATAAGAAGACATACATGACATCTGAAAAGGGAATATTTGCATGCGGTGATTTTATATCAGGGCCAAGAAACATAATAAGTGTAATAGGCGAGGCACATAAGGTTGCCAAAGCTATAGACATCTATCTGATGGGGCTGGAGAGGGCAAGAGAAAAGGTTACACAGACAGTCTACAAACAACGTGGAATGCGGAGTATTGCCCAATGGAAGGTAAGCAATCAGGATATATATGATGTAATCCCAAGAAAGGAAATACCATCGCTGAAGAAGGAGCAGAGGACTGGTCTGGAAAAAGAAGTGGATTTAGGATATAGAATGGAGACAGGGGAGATGCAGGCGGACAGGTGTTACCTATGCAATCATAATATTCAGATAAATGGGGATGAATGTATTCTCTGTGCAAACTGTGTAGATGTATGCCCCTATAACTGTATAAAGATGGCAAGAAAAGATAAAGTCATGGTTAAAAATGGGGGGGATTACAAAAGCGAGAACCTCAATGTCTTCTATATGCTCATTGACGAGGAAAAGTGCATAAGATGCGGACTCTGTCTTGATGTATGCCCAACCGCATGTCTCTATATGGAAAAGTTTCAATTTGAAAAAGAGTATGTTGAATAAGAAAAGGGTTCAGGGAAAAGAAAGAAATCCCTAAAGTGATTGATATTCTTAATATACCATCCTACTTAAGACCAGTTGCCTTATCCCTGTTGGTTATTCTGATGAAGAACCTCTTCCACCATTGAGGGTCTCAAAAGACAGTGTAATAAAAATAATAAAATAACCCGAAAGAGGAAAGGAAAGTGTTACACAAAAACAATGATAATGAGGCAAAGCCCTATGACAATCACCTAACCTTGTCTGAAAGAAGTCAACTTCTTAATTGCTTTTTAAGTCTCTCAATATTCTTTACTGGTGTTGGGTCAATGCCGTTGAGTATAGCAAGATAATAGCTCACAAAATCTCCAAGGTATATGAGTGAAAACATCCTCGCCAATCTACCATTCCCTTTTCCCCATACTTCTCTGATTCCTCCGACCCTATCACTTAGTATTGTCTTTGTAATCTCTATTTGTCGGGATATATTTTCAGCCTCATCTTCACTCCTTAAAATGACGACAAAGAAATTATGCCCAAGTTCATGATTCGTATCCCACCCCTCAATCTCATTATGATTAAGCTCCGGGAATACATTATAAAATGCTGGAATCTTGCTGTTCTCATTAAACTGATTCTTCCAGCGAATGGCTATTGAATCAGTAAGCCCATGAATACCGTATAACAACGGTATCTTCCCATGAATATCCAGTGCCAATCTCTTTGCATCATTTTCAGCTGACTCAGGTGAATAGCCTTTTGATAATATTTTTATCAACTCAATTGTCTCTAAAATATCTGTCTCCTGTCCTTCAATAAATCCCATCTTTTCCATCATGATAAGTAAGGGTATGAATATGTATCCAATAGATTCCCTCGGCTGTCCTCCGCCTTCAATTTTTATAATGGGGATGCCTTTTCTACTGCAAAATTCTTCTATAACTCCCCCACTTGTAATCGTTATTATTTTACTCCCTTTTTCATTGGCATATTTAAGTGATGACAATGTCTCATCAGTATTTCCTGAATAACTTATGACAATTGTAAGGGTTTTTTCATTAACAAATAGCGGGAGAGAATAGCCCCTGTTTACGATAGCAGGTATTTTAAGATTTTCCCTGAGATATGAGATTAAAATATC
>DNJG01000162.1:6884-12937 GCA_003489165.1 Nitrospinota bacterium
TGGTGCATAAAAATAATATAACATAATTGTTTTGAACTCACACATCAAATATTATCCTCACCTGCAATGTCTCTCTGACCTTTTCAATCTTTAGATTATGGTATGTAGCGGCCTTTACACCCGATAAAAGCTCATGTTTTTCAGGGTCATATATCTCGCCATGAATATCAGCCTTTAAACTATTATCATTTAGATAATTTATATCAAACCTCTTGCCAAGAAATCCTCTTGTATCTTTGATATATATTATTTCATTCAGCCATTTTATAAGCAGTCCCTCCCTGTCTTTCGCAGTTATATTGATAGCAGTAGATTCTGATTCAGCAATGCCCTTTGTATCAGCCATCAGGGACATCAATCCCTCAGCGGCATTGGAGAATAGGTTTTTTAAATCCTCTCCATAGGCAATGATGCCAAGGTCAGCAGTTGCATCAATCTCTTCAAATTTTTTCTTCAACATAGTATTTAGCCACGGACAAACACGGACTTAACACCGTGAAGATAAGAAGATGAGAAGTTAAGGAGTCATGAGGTTTAGCAATTTTCATCTTCCAATCTTCTTATCTTCTCAAGTTTTTGTTTTGATTTTGTCAGTGAAAGTCTGTGGCAAAAATAAGAGGCAATGAGAAATGGCGGGGACGACGGGGCTCGAACCCGCAACTTCCGCCGTGACAGGGCGGTGCTCTAACCAATTGAACTACGTCCCCAATGTTGAATTTAAAAATATCAGGTAATTTGATTTTAGTCAAGATTTTATTTATGGTAGAAATGAACGGATTATGTTATATAAAATAAATTATGTTCAAAGGCTCTTATCCGTGGTTTGTAAGAAAAGACCTTGATGGTTTTTTCGGACTTGCAATAGACAATCTCATACAGCTGATGCTGATTGTCACCCTATCAAAATTTGTCGCAGGAATGCCTGATAGTCTTATATTCGGCTATATCCTCCCCGGTGCCGCACTATCCATTATAGGCGGTAATATCTTTTACTCCATACAGGCAAGGAAGTATGCCATAAAAACAGAGAGAGACGATGTAACAGCGCTTCCATACGGGATAAATACAGTAAGCCTCTTTGCATTTATATTTTTCATAATGGGTCCTGTGTATCAGGAGACAAAAGACCCTGTTTTTGCATGGAAAATCGGGCTTGTGGCATGTTTTTTCAGCGGTGTGATAGAGACTGCCGGCGCCTTTGTCGGCGGCTGGGTAAGGAGGGTAACACCGAGGGCGGCACTTCTATCCACACTTGCAGGTATTGCAGTTACCTTTATATCAATGGAATTTATCTTCCAGATATTTGCAAAGCCGGCTCTTGCCCTTGTCCCTATGGCAATCATCATATTTTATTATATGTCCCATGTAAAACTACCCGGAGAATTTCCCGGCGGTCTTCTTGCAATTATAATAGGGACAGTAACGGCATGGGTATTGAATTTTTCTGGCATAAGCGGCTATTTTGAGCCTGACTGGAGTAAGGGGGTTAATTTTAACCTGCATATACCTATACCTGTTATTGGGGATATCTTCAGCATGCTCGGAAGCGAATATGTATGGCGTTATATGTCTGTAATTATACCAATGGGTCTTTTTAATGTAGTCGGGTCTCTCCAGAACCTTGAGAGTGCCGAGTCGGCTGGAGATAAATATGATACAAAGTCATCACTCCTTGCAAATGGAATAGGGAGTATTGCCGCATCATTTCTCGGAAGCTGTTTCCCTACAACTATATATATCGGCCATCCGGGGTGGAAGGCACTCGGTGCAAGGACAGGCTATTCTATATTAAATGGCATCTTTATTACATTTATATGTCTTACAGGGACAATGGATACTGTTCTAAGGATAATACCAATTGAGGCAGGCGCCGGCATCCTCCTCTGGATAGGCATGATTATTGTTGCACAGGCGTTTCAGGAGACCCCGAAACACCATGCCCTTGCTGTTGCAGTCGGCCTATTCCCTGCACTTGCGGCATGGGGGCTTAATATGGTGGATGCAGGGTTAAGGGCAGGAGGGACAAATCTATATACCGCAGTTGGCAAAGGCTCATTTCAGGGTATTATACCGATTAACGGTGCAATATCTTTGAGCCAGGGGTTCATATTTACCTCAATGATACTCTCGGCAATGTCTGTCTTTGTAATAGAGAGGGAATACTGGAAGGCGTCAATCTGGGCATTAACTGCCTCCGTCCTGTCATACTTTGGGATTATCCATGCCTATTCACTGACTAATCTGGGCATTGGTAATAGATTTGGGTTTGGTGCTGCTATGGAATTTGCTGTATGCTATGCAATAGTATCTATATTTCTGATGGTATTATATGCAAGGGATAAGAATAACCCATAGCCTCCCTTCCTAAAAATGCTTAACCCTGCTTAATTTATGCTTAATTGATTGACAATTGGCATATTTTTTGATAAATATATACATGCTTGCGGGCGAATAGCTCAGTTGGTAGAGCACTGCCCTTACAAGGCAGGGGTCACAGGTTCGAGCCCTGTTTCGCCCACCATTGAAGTCTAACCTCTACCTCAAAATATAACCATGAATTATTCTAAGTCAGTTTTTATAGTTTTTTTAATTTTTATGATGAGCAGTTGTTCTGTCAAAGAGGCAAAGACAGATTTTGAACTTTTGAGTGAAGGGCAGAAGAATTTTGCAAACAGGAGGTTTGACAGGGCTGAAGAAAATTTTAAAAAACTGCTGGACGACCATCCTGACAGCAAATTGAGGATACATGCAATGATGGGATTAGCGGATTCTCTTTTCAGGGCTGATAAGTTTCAGGAGGCGGCTTTTCAGTATAAGGAGTTTTATGAACTATATCCTATTCACAAGGACACCCTAAAAACCCGTTTTTATAGGGGGATGTCTGAATTTAGCGAAATGAAACCTGCGGACAGGGACCAGACATTTACAAAGAATGCCCTTGAGGAATTTAAAAAAATCGTCTCAAATCCTGATTATGTAAACAGCCAATTCTATGAGGTATCTGAAAAGAAGATAGAGGAATGCAAGAGGGTATTGGCTGAACATATATTTTTTATAGGCAAGTTTTATTTCAGGACAGCCTCTTATCAATCGGTTATAAGCCGGATGAACAGTCTGCTCACGGAATATCCCGACGAGCCTTATGAGGATGAGGCAATATATTATCTCGCAGAATCTTATTACAGAGAGGATAGCTTTAAAAATGCATTGGCTGAATTTGAAAGGCTTAAAGAAAAATATCCAACAAGCAGATATTTTAATACAGCAACGGTTAGAATTGCCGATATAAAAAATATAGAAAAAATGGCAAAAAATGACAACCAGTAGGAAAGAGGGTTATTACGAGTTTGATCCGCTGTGGGCATATCTAAAAGATATAAGCAGTATCAAACCACTAAGCGGCAAGGAAGAAAAGATTCTGGCGGCAAAAGGAGACCAGAGATCATTGAATGAACTTGTAAGCCGGAATCTGAAATATGTTGTAAGTGTTGCAAACAGGTATAAGGGATGCGGTTTATCCCTTTCAGATTTGATAAATGAGGGGAACATAGGCTTGATAGAGGCGGCAAAGAGATTTGACCCGCAGAAGGGCGTAAAATTTATAACTTATGCTGTATGGTGGATAAGGCAGTCTATACTACATGCACTTGCAGAGCAGGCAGGAAGTGTCAGGCTGCCGATCAAACAGGCTGGACTCCTGTATAAAATCAGTGCAAAATATAGAGAGCTTTTTCTATCTTTAAAGAGAGAGCCAACAAGTGAAGATGTTGCAAAGGTATTAAATATTTCTCTTGAAGATGTAGAGTCTGTGATGAGGGTTTACAGATTTCATCTGTCTCTTGATACGCCATTGAAGGAGAATGAAGATACAAGTTATCTGGATATGCTTGCATCATCAACTGAGCATCCGATGGATGAAGACATCCTCCTTTTGTCATTAAAAAAAGAGATAGAGGGGCTTTTAAGCGAGCTTAGTCCTCGCGAGAAGAGGATATTAAAAATGAGGTTTGGGTTTAGCAAAGAACCGATGACACTGGAAGAAATAGGGAAAAAGATTGGGTTATCAAGGGAGAGGGTAAGGCAGATAGAAAAGAGGGCAAAGAGTAAGCTGTTTTCAAAGGCCAAGACAAATGATGTAAAAGATTATCTAAATTAGAAAGGATGAAGAAAATGAAATTAATATTTTCATTGATTATTGTTTTTACGCTGGTTTTTTCAGGCAGATGTTATGGCGATCTGTATATGTATGTGGATAAGAATGGTTCTATCTTTTTTACGGATGCACCTACGCATAGCAAGTATATAAAGATAAAAGAAACGGCTAAAAAAGAAGAGAAGAAGCAGAAGACAGAATCTTCTGACTCTCTGGCAGCCCGCAAGATACAGGTAAATAAAGATATACTGTATAGAAAAATTCAGCATACTGCGAGTAAACACGATGTTGACCCTGACCTGATATGGGCAATAATAAAGACTGAATCCAATTTCAATTCTGAGGCAATTTCCCCAAAAGGTGCCAAGGGATTGATGCAGCTTATGCCGGCAACGGCAAGGGCTTATGATGTATCAGACCCCTTTGACCCCTATGATAATATTAAAGGGGGAATAAGATATATGAAGTATCTGCTCATGATGTTTAATGGTAATGTGAGACTCTCACTGGCTGCCTATAATGCCGGCGAGCATAAAGTTTTATCCTATAAAAGAAATGTTCCGCCATTTTCAGAGACGGAGAATTATATAAGCAGGGTTCTCACATATTATAATTATTTTAAATATAACAAGAGCAAATACGGAAATAATACTATCCTTGAGGCAGTAAAGACCTCTGCTATTATCCAGGATTAGCACTTGTTTATACACAATTCATGACATATCAGATAAAATTACCCATATTTGAAGGTCCCCTTGACCTCCTCCTGCACCTGATAAGGGAGCATGAAATAAACATATATGATATTCCGATTGCCTTTATAACAAAGCAGTATCTGGAGTATATTGAACTTCTGAAAAATCTCAATCTGGAGGTTGCAGGAGAATTTTTGGTTATGGCATCAACCCTCATTCATATAAAGTCAAGGACACTCTTGCCAAAATCTGAAGTAAGTGCCGATATGGAAGAAGAGGGTGACGACCCGAGGGAGGAACTCGTAAGGAAACTCCTTGAGTATAAAAAGTATAAGGAGGCGGCAGGATTGCTAAGGGATAAGGAGATAGCCTGTAAAAATGTATTCACGAGAAAGGCTGAGAGCGAGATTCCAGATGAAGGCGAGCTATTGATTGAGGTAAGTATATTTGACCTTCTGAGTGCGTTTAAAAATGTAATAAAGAATATAAAGGAGAGTGATACATACGAAATTTCTGTGGATGAGGTTTCGGTTACTGAAAGAATAAACTACATAATGGAGGCGTTGGGTAACTCATCCTATATCTTATTTGAGTCGCTCTTTTCCGATATGACACGGAAGATGGAACTTGTAGCCACATTTCTTGCCCTGCTGGAACTGATAAGGCTTAAACTTATCAAGATTCAGCAGACAAAAAGATTTGGAACGATAAGAATCTTTAAGACAGTGGAGGAGACTAAAAATGGACATGAATCCAGCACGGTCAATAATTGAAAACATACTTTTTATAGCCGACAGCCCCATCACAATTGAAAAGATAGGCGAGGTATTCAATGGGGAAATGAATAAGGGTGAAATAAAGAAGATAATGGACGAACTTAAGACAGATTATAACGCGCGTGGTATCCAGCTTGTGGAGATAGCTGAAGGGTATCAGTTATGCACAAGGGAAGAATATGCTGAATGGATAAAGAAATTTTATAAGATTGACAAGGGTTCAAAGCTCTCCCAAGCCTCTCTTGAAACACTGTCTATTATTGCATACAAACAGCCGATAACAAGAGTAGAATTAGAGGAGATAAGGGGTGTAGATTCAGGCGGTGTTGTAAGGACCCTGCTGGAAAAAAATCTTATAAAAAATATGGGGAGGAAAAAGGTCCCCGGCAGACCTATGATGTATGGGACTACAAGGAAGTTTCTTGAATA
>DNJG01000095.1 GCA_003489165.1 Nitrospinota bacterium
CCGCAGCAGTCCCTTCCAGCCTCTTCTCAGGCGGCAGATTAAGGATATTGCCTATAAATGACTTTCTTGAAGGCCCTATCAATATAGGACTCCCTAACTCTTTAAGTCTTGAAAGCCCTTTTAATATTTCTAAGTTATGTGAAACTGTCTTTCCAAATCCTATACCAGGGTCTACAATAAATCTATCAGGGCTGATACCTGCCTTAATTCCCATATTAATACTATCTTTTAAATAATTGCTAATTTCGTTTAAGAGTGATTTATACTGCGGATTATCCTGCATCGTCTTCGGTTTACCATAGGTATGCATTATAACTACGGGCGCTTTATATTCAGAGACTACTTTTGCCATCTCAGAGTCAAACCTGAAGCCGCTCATATCATTTATAATTGATGCCCCTCTATCCAGTGCCCACCTGGCTACAGGTGATTTATATGTATCTACAGATATTGGAACATTTAATCGAGATAATTCGGAGAGGACGGGTTTTAGCCTTTCAATTTCTTCATCAGGTGAAATAGGGTCAGAACCGGGTCTTGAAGACTCAGCCCCAACATCTATAATGTCAGCACCATCTTCAACCATTCTTACAGCATATTTTATTGCATCGGCAGGATTGATAAATTTGCCGCCGTCGTAAAACGAGTTGGGGGTCAGATTAAGAATTCCCATGATGCGGGTTCTTTCATTCAGTTCTAATCTGAATCTCTCACACTCTATGGTGAACTCACTATCCGATGACATTTGAGAATTTGTTGAAAAGAATTAAAAATGGTGAGTTTAAATCAAGCCGCTACATTCTCCGTCTTATTAGTTTTTACACTTCCGCCCTTTTTAGCAAGCCCATCATTCACAATTACATCTATCTCATGTCCTTCTAAAACTTCCTTTTCAAGGAGTGTATTTGCCATGCTTGTGAGTATATCAAAATGCTCTAAGAGGAGTCTCTTTGCCTTCTCATAGCTCTCCATTACCAATCTCTTTATCTCGGCATCAATCTCCATTGCTGTCTGCTCGCTGTAGTCCTTATGCCGTGTTATCTCTCTGCCAAGGAATATCTGCTCTTCTTTCTCTCCGTATGTGAGAGGTCCCATCTTCTCACTCATCCCCCACTCGCATACCATCTTTCTCGCGAGTTCTGTAACCCTCTCAATATCGTTTCCAGCTCCTGTAGTCTGGTGGTTAAGGGCAATCTCCTCTGCGACACGGCCTCCCATAAGAATAGCAAGATTGTTAAGGAGATACTCTTTTGGATATGTATGTTTCTCATCAATTGGAAGTTGCTGGGTTAACCCAAGTGCCATGCCCCTTGGTATTATTGTAACCTTGTGAATCGGGTCTGTTCCGGGGAGAAGTTTCGCCACAATAGCATGACCAGACTCATGATAAGCGGTATTTCTCTTCTCCGTATCGCTTATTATCATGCTCCTCCTCTCAACACCCATCATTACCTTATCCTTTGCATCCTCAAAATCCTTCATATCAACCTTATCTTTTCCCTTACGGGCTGCGAGGAGTGCAGCCTCATTTACAAGATTTGACAAATCTGCCCCTGAAAATCCCGGAGTTCCTCTTGCCAGCACTTCTATCCTCACATCATCTGACAGAGGAATATTAGTAGTATGAACCTTCAATATCCCATCTCTGCCCTTTATATCAGGTCTCGGGACCACCACCTGCCTGTCAAACCTGCCGGGTCTCATTAGGGCAGGGTCAAGAACGTCAGGCCTGTTTGTTGCAGCAATGAGTATGACACCCTCATTTGATTCAAATCCATCCATTTCAACCAATAGCTGATTAAGTGTTTGTTCCCTCTCATCATGTCCGCCGCCTAATCCGGCTCCTCTGTGTCTTCCAACAGCATCAATCTCATCAATGAATATAATACATGGGGCATTCTTCTTCCCTTGTTCAAACAGGTCTCTTACCCTTGATGCACCAACACCGACAAACATCTCTACAAAGTCAGAACCGCTCATACTGAAGAATGGAACTTCTGCCTCTCCTGCTATTGCCCTTGCAAGAAGGGTTTTACCTGTCCCCGGAGGACCCATCAGCAATACACCTTTAGGTATCTTTCCTCCGAGTTTCTGGAACTTTTGCGGGTCTTTGAGGAAATCAATTATCTCTTTCAATTCCTCCTTTGCCTCATCAATCCCTGCAACATTTTTAAATGTAGCGCTATTTTTTTTGTCGGATAGGAGTCTCACCTTTGCCTTTCCAAAAGAGAGTGCCTTCCCGCCCCCCATCTGCATCTGCCTCATAAAGAATAGCCATATACCAAGAAGGAGTATCATGGGGAACCATGAGACAAGAAGATTTGTGAGCCATGAATCCTGCGCGGGGGGGGCCACACTAATCTTTACTCCCTTTTCCCTGAGTATCTTTATGAGGTCGGCATCCTTCGGGGTCAGTGTCCTGAAGATTCTGTCATCATTATTAAGTTTGCCTGTAATAGCATCCTCCTGTATAGAAACCTCTGTCACCTCTCCCTTTTCTACTGCATTAACAAAGTCGCTGTAGATTACATCTTTGTAAGGAGTATGAGGTTTATTAAAGATATTGAATAAGGCTATCATTATCAGCCCTATTACAAGCCACAATGCAAGATTTTTGTAAAATTGATTCAATTCCATACCTCCGAAAAAACATGATTTTAACCACAGATTTACACAGATAAACACAGATTAAATATTTTAAATAATCTGTTTTGCTTGGCTATCCGTATTCACTTGTGGTTTATTATTTTCAGAATAACATATAAGGAGATTTTGTTGCAATAAAAATACTATTTGACTGCGGCTATATATGGAAGGTTTCTGTATTTTTCTGCATAGTCAAGGCCATATCCTACTACGAATCTATCAGGTATTGTAAAACCTGTATAATCAACATGAATACCTGATTTTCTGCGGCTCGGCTTATCAAGAAGAACACACACTTTTATACCTGATGGATTCATTGATTTTATGTATCCCTTCACAAAATTTATGCTGAATCCTGTATCAATTATATCATCAATCAACAATACCTCTTTCCCGTTAATAGGTATCATTATATCGCTGATTAACTTAACCCTCTCACTGCTTACTGCTGCGTTTCCATAACTTGACACACCAATAAAATCACACATTACAGGTATTTCAATCTCTCTCACAAGGTCAGACATAAATACCCACGCACCTTTTAATATCCCTATGGCAATAATTTCCCTGCCGGAATAATCAATAGAGATTTTCTCTCCCAGTTTCTTAACTCTCATCCTTATACTCTCCTCAGTTATCAGAATATCAAGACCCTGTTCCATCTTAATTCTTATCTGCCTTCAAAATAATCCTTCCAACCTCCCTACTGTAAGGATACATTGTTTAGTCCAAATTCAGATTTACACAGATTTCATTTAAGACCTTTGTGCTTAATACAACATTTCCTCTGGAAATAACAGAGAGGGCTATTTCCTTTTTCTCATAATCTCCATCCATAAAACTATAAAGTCAGATATTTGTATCAATGAATACCTTATCTTGCATATATTTCGTCTCGTTTCAATGGTGTGAATCTCTTAACAGACTTTGGCAGTAATTTATTCAGTAATTTCCTTTTATCATCACTTACTTCCTTTTTAAGTTTAGGATGTACATATCGTTGAACCATGAATTGGTAAAAATCAAAGATTACCTTTCTTGCTTCTTCTGGCAAAACCGATAAATCCACCTCTTGTTTAATAGTCTTCATTCCCCTCACCTCCATTTAATCAAATAAGATGAAATATTAAGACATATCTTGAGCTTTTTCATGCCCAAATTATATCAGACAGGAAAGAAAAATGTTACACAAAAATAATGTGCTGGATAAAGATTGAATTGATTTGATGTGAGTCGAAGGAAAGCTTGAGGGGGTTGTAGCCCCCCTATTCCCCCTTAATAAACCTGTCCCCAAAGAGCCTGCCCTGCACTTGATGCGGGGTATTAATCGGGGAGGGGGTTCGGGGGTTGTTGCAAGATAAAAGTGATTCTATGAGCTGGACTTGTGCGGTCTTTTTAGGGGCAGAGGAACAACCTCCTAAAAGGAGAGTGAGTAAATGGATTCCTGCTTCCTCAGAAATGACATAAATACCATGAATGTACCATAGAAAATTATACAATCAAGAGTTTTTTGGTCAGTGTTTTTTGGTCAAGAACAAAAACCTGATTTTTAACGCAAAGATACAAAGAAAAATACTTTTTTGCCACTGACTTTCACTGACTAAAACAAACTGAAATATTTCTTTTTTATAGTTTGTGTGAGTCTGTGGCTAAATATTTTCTTTTTCCTCTCTGCGACTTTGCGCTTATAATTTCCTAAATACATAACTTACCCTCCTTAATCAGCCTGTCTTCTTAAAAATGTAGGTATATCAAAATCCATCTCGCCTGAGAATAGCGGTCCCATCCTATCAGTAGCAGGTTCGGCTCCATTTGATTTTTTATGTCTGACACTTGTATGGACGGGCATATCAATAACCTTGCCACCGCCTGCCGCTACCTTTAACTTCTGAACCTTCTCTTCTCTTTCTGTTTCGCGACGATGCTCCTGACCAAAGCCTGTTGCAATTACTGTAACCCTCATTTCATCTTCCATACCTTCATCAATGCCAGCACCCCAGATAATATTTGCATCCTCATGAACCATCTTCTGGATAATAGAAGACGCCTCTGTGGCATCATGAATTGTAAGCCCGGGACCTCCTATAATATTTATCAATACACCCCTTGCACCATCTATTGAAGATTCCTCAAGGAGTGGGCTTGAAACTGCATTCTGGGCAGATTCAACTGCCTTATTCTCACCCTTTCCAATGCCAGTTCCCATAAGTGCCTGTCCCATCCCTGTCATAATCGCCTTCACATCGGCAAAATCAAGATTGACAAGGCAAGGCATTGTAATCAACTCTGAAATGCCTTTAACAGATTGTCTCAGGACATCATCCGCCACCCTAAACGCATCCCTCAAGGACATCTGCTTTGAAACAACATTAAGCAGTCTGTCATTCGGTATTGTAATAAGTGTATCTACATTTTCTCTCAGTATTTTTAATCCTGCCTCCGCCTGTGACAGCCTCCTCTTCCCCTCAAAGCTGAACGGTTTTGTAACCACACCTACAGTCAATGCACCTTTATCCTTTGCAATCTTTGCCACCACTGAGGCTGCGCCTGTCCCTGTTCCACCGCCCATACCTGCAGTTATAAAGACCATATCTGCATCCTGTAGAAAATCTGCAATCTGGTCGGCACTTTCTAATGCCGCCTTTTTCCCTATCTCAGGATTGCCCCCTGCTCCAAGCCCTCTTGTCAACTCTGACCCTATCTGGATTTTTGACGGCACAGGAGATACCTTCAATACCTGGGCATCTGTATTGATAACTATAAACTCCACACCATCTATCCTTGAAGACATCATCGTGCTGACTGCATTACCGCCTCCGCCGCCAATTCCGATTACCTTAAGCCTTGCTGCATAATCAAATTCATCAGATAATACAAAAGTCATTCTATTGCCCTCCCAAAAAGGATTTTAGGTTTTAAAAACATAAATTTTAAATTATAATTCTTAAATCTCTAAAAAAAATCTTCCACCCATCCCTTCATTCGGTCAAATATCTTATCAAAGAGATTTCTATCAATGAGCTTTGGTTTTTTTCCATGCTGATGGTTCTTCAAACCAAAGAGAATCAGTCCTACACTTGTTGCATACATCGGACTGCTTACCACATCTACTAATCCGCCAATTCCTTTAGGAAATCCTCTCCTTACAGGCAGTTTAAATATTTTCTCTGCCAAATCTGTTATTCCTTCCATACTCGCAGCCCCGCCTGTAAGAACTACACCTGATGCAATCAAATCAGAGAAACCGCTTATTTCCACCTCCCGTTTTATAAGATGAAACATCTCCTCTACCCTCGGTTCGATTATCTCACTCAAAATCTGGCGGGAGAGGATTCTTGATTCTCTTCCACCTGTGCTTGGAACCTCAATAGTGTCATCTTTTTTTACAAGAGCAGTCATTGCACAGCCGTAAGTCTTTTTTATTTTTTCTGCTTCTGCCTGCGGAGTGCGAAGCCCTATGGCAATGTCATTTGTAATATGATTTCCGCCTATGGCAAGAACCGATGTATGTTTTATGCTCTCCTCAAAAAATATTGCCAGGTCAGATGTCCCTCCGCCTATATCTACCATTGCTACACCAAGTTCTTTTTCATCCCTGTCAAGCACTGCATCGCTCGATGCAAGAGGTTCAAGGACTATATCCTTCACCTCAAGCCCTGCCTTATTGACACTCCTTACTATATTCTGGGCAGATGTTACTGCACCTGTAACGATATGCACCTTTGCTTCAAGCCTTACCCCCGACATACCGAGAGGCTCTCTAATGCCCTCCTGCTCGTCAAGTATGTATTCCTGCGGAATTATATGAATTACCTCTCTGTCTGGCGGTATTGCCACAGCCTGAGCGGCCTCAAGAACCCTGTCAATATCAAACTGGCTGACCTCTTTATTCTTCACCGCTATTACACCGTGACTGTTAAACCCCTTAATATGTCCCCCTGCTATGCCGACATATACAGAGTCAATCTCACAGCCTGCCATCAATTCCGCCTCTTCCACTGCCCCCTTTATTGATTCTACAGTGCTCTCTATATTGACAACAACTCCCTTTCTCAAACCTCTTGATGGATGAGTCCCTATCCCTATTATATCCACTTCCTTTTCATCTCTCACTTCACCAATAATGCAGCATATCTTTGTTGTTCCAATATCAAGTCCTGCAATTATATTTTCACTTTTAGGCAATTTTTCACCCCCCTTCTAAAAGAGTTATAGAGTTTAAGAGGTGAGGAGTTTTTAACTCCTTGACTCCCTAACTTCTTAACTCCTCAACTATCTTTGTATTTCACAATTACTTTATCCCTAAATGATAAATCTATATAGTCTAATTCCATCACCTCCTCTGTCTTCTTCCCTTTTAATAAGGGGGTATTTTCATTTAGTAAATTCATCACCACCTGAAGATGCTGAAATTTTTTATTAGTATCTTCACCATTGATAATAATATAGCTGTTTGTATTTCTTAAATTTATTTTAGCTTTATCATAACCAAGGGGTTCAATTGTGGTTATGTTGTCTTCCAAAGATGATTCTCCAATATTTAATTTAACCTCTTTCAGCTTCTCCCATATATTTATGCCATTGAAGACATCTTCAGAATTTACCCTATCACCTATTTCATATTTTAAATCCATTGGCTTAACAATTACTGGAAAACTCATATCTGATTCTCCATTTGGTTTTGCCAACACCACACCCTCATCGTCTATCAGATAGAGCTCATTTGATTTTAAAACTGCCACAGGTTCTCTCTCATTTATTTTTATTTTTAACTTATCAGGCATCTCCTTTTTTACTGATACATCCTTTATCCACGGATTACCTTTAATCCTTTTATAAACCTCCCCTATATTAACTGAAAATATATTTTGACCAATCTCTATATCGGCTGATGAAAGTATATCATCTCTCTTAAAATTTATATTCCCATCAATTGTTATATCCGAAATATCAAAATAAGGTGACGCCATTATATATCTGTAACCCCTATACCCTCCCACTACAATAAAACAACCAACCGATAAAAAAGTTGCCCATCTGAACAGTGATAATGCTGCAGATTTTATACGCTGTACTTTTTTCCTTCTCGCGATAACAGCACCTGCACCAGTATATGTTCCTCTGTATGATTTAATTTTTACAAATGTTGAAGTTCTCATACCCTTACTGCTATCTCCAGTGCCTTGATTAAAAGAGCTTTAAATTCTATCCCTGCTGCCCTTGCCGCCATTGGAATGAGAGAAGTAGCTGTCATTCCTGGTATCGTATTTATTTCCAATACAAAAATATTCTGTTCCTTATCCATAATCATGTCTGTTCTCGTAATTCCCCTGCATCTCAGAACTTTATGACACTTGAGTGCAAGTTTCTGGCACTCTTCTGTTTTTTTTTTATCAATCCTCGCTGGAATAAAATACTCTGTCATGCCTGGCGTATATTTTGACTCATAATCATAAAAACCTTTTTTGGGACAGATCTCAATTACAGGCAATGTCATATCCTCCAATACCCCGGCAGTAAGAACTATTCCATCTATAAATTTCTCAATCAGAATATAATCATCAAACTTAAAGGCATCATATATTGCCGAATCAAGGATGCCGATGTTATCTACGATATTAACTCCTATTGTGGACCCTCCATTGGCAGGCTTAACTATAAGAGGAAAGCCTGTCACAAATTTACGCCCTTTTCTGTAATCCTTCTTATATATAACTTCATATGGTGGTGTTGGAATCCCATGCCTTTCAAATAGCTCTTTTGATATAACCTTATTCATTGAGACAGCGCTTCCAAGAACACCTGAACCTGTATAGGGGATTCCCATTATTTCCAGTATGCCCTGCACAGTTCCATCTTCACCGTATTTACCATGAAGGGCAATAAATGCAACATCTATCTTTTCATCAGCTATCTTTCTGGCAATATCCTTTCCTACATCAATGGACACAACATTGTATCCAGCCTCTTCCAAAGCATTACAAATAGCCGTTCCGGTCTTAAGTGATATCTCCCTCTCAGAAGACATTCCGCCCATTAAAACACCTATCTTCTTATCTTTTAAATACATCTAATCTTCTCCTACAATCTTAATTTCTTCCTCTAACGAGATGCCTGTCCTTGTAAAAACCCTCTCTTTTATGCTCTCAATTAGTCTTAAAACATCGCTCGCAGCAGCCTTACCTCTGTTCACTATAAAATTTGAATGAACCTCTGATACTGCCGCATCTCCAATACTAAAACCTTTAAGACCAGCAGATTCTATGAGCCTCCCTGCAAAGTCATCTGGAGGATTTTTAAATACAGAACCAGCACAGTATGAAGATAGGGGCTGTTTTGATTTTCTATCAGCTATTAATAATGTCATCATTTTTTTTATATCTCTGCTATTTCCATTTTTTAAAAAAATATCTGTCTCCAATACCACTGAGCCTTCCGAAAAATCTGAATTCCTGTATGAAAATCCGATATCCTCATTCTTTAAAACTTTTGTCTCTCCATCATCTGTCATAATCTTTACTGATTTAACTATATCCTTCATCTCGCCATCCCTTATCCCTGCATTCATTATCACAGCCCCGCCTACAGAACCCGGTATTCCAACCGCAAATTCCATTCCTGCTAACTCATTCTTAAGGGCAAAGTTGACCAATGCCTGCAAACCTGCGCCAGCACCTGCTGTTATCATTTCATCGCCTGCAATTCTAATTTCTTTAAAACCTTCATTCAAACTTACAACCACCCCTCTTATACCGCCGTCCTTTATCAGAAGATTTGTTCCAAAACCAAGGATAAATAATGGTATTTTTTTATCATGGCATATACAAAGAACATTTTTTAAATCATCTATATCCTCAGGAAAAATTAATAAATCAGCATCTCCGCCGATACGAAACGAGGTGTAATTTCGCATTAGCTCATTAAACTTCTTCTCACCTCTCACATCCTTAAAAATAATTTTTAACCCTTCAGTTTTCAATGAACAAAAACCTGAACACATTTAATTTTTATTTTATTTTTCATTTGTTCCATTCGTCCATTCATGCAATTTGTGTTCTAAAATTTTTATAATTTTCCATGAAGAAACTTTTCTCCTATCTTCCACACATCTCCTGCACCGAGTGTAATCACTATATCCCCCTCTTTTGCCTTTTTTGACAAATATGGAGCTATCTCCTCTTTATCTCCTATAAAAACCACATCCCTATGCCCATGCCCCCTCACTCCTTCGTAAATCAACTTTGCATTTATCCCATCAATAGGCTTCTCACCGGCAGGATATATATCAGTTATAATCAATGAATCTGAGTCATAAAAGGCAGTATAAAAATCTTTAAGAAGGTCTCTCGTCCTTGTATAACGGTGAGGCTGAAATACAGTTATCAGTCTTTTATCTTTCCAGCCATCCTTTGCTGCCTTAAGTGTTGCCTTGATCTCAGCAGGATGATGGCCATAATCATCAACTACCATTACACCATCTGCCTCCCCTTTTACCTGAAATCTCCTCTGAACACCACTGAACTCCTCCAGCCCTCTTTTTATAGAACCAAAATCCATATCCAGCTCAAGACCGACTGCAATAGCTGCCATAGAATTATATACATTATGTATCCCGGGAATATTAAGTTTTATCTCACCTAATATCTTCTGCCTTTTCAGTGCGGTAAACATGGTTGTCTTCCCTGAAAATTTTATATTCCCTGCAGTATATTCAGCCTGACTACTGAACCCATAAGTAATGAATCGCTTCTCTACATGTGGAATAATTGACTGAATATGCTCCTGGTCAAGGCAGAGGACCGAAGAGCCATAAAATGGAACCTTATTTATAAATTTTAAGAATGCCTTTTTAATTTCCTCCATATCGCCATAATGATCAAGG
>DNJG01000001.1 GCA_003489165.1 Nitrospinota bacterium
AAATGCAATTAATATATCTATGCGAAGCTTTAAGATATGAATGTATGCCTTGATTGTTGTCATTACTGAATTTTCTGGATATGATAGGACAATTTCTCTATTCATATAAAATTAGGTTATAAGAATTTTAATTTTAGGGCAGGGCTATGGCTTAATGACCATAACCCTACCCATATTATTAATTACCCAATGTTCCACACCATAGACAACCACTTCCAATTAAGGAAGTAGAACATCACAAAGGCAACAAAGAAGATGATGATTATAACCCCTGTGCCTGGTGCCGGAAAATCTTCATGTCTTTCTTCTGCCATAAACCCTCCTTTAATAAACTAATTTGGCTTCGTTTGGTGCCAGTTTTCTGCCAAGGAATACTGAAAGGACTGATACACCAACATACATTGCCCCGCCTACAGCAGCTAAAATGCCGCCTAATGCTGCTATGGTTGTAAAAAGAAGTACTGTCGGGTCAAATGAGAATGGGATGATGGAATCTGCAAATGTAACATCCCAATGTCTCCTTGGTGAGCCAAGTGTGCCTGCACCTGCCATCCCTAAAATCAGGAGAATCATTCCTGCGGCATATACATATGGCTGTGCTGAAGCCCATTTTTTGCCTATAATCTCACGTCTGAATATAAGCGGAATTACATAATAGGTCAGCCCCATAAAGGCAAGGGTAGTTCCACCTACAACTGTAGCATGAAAGTGGCCTGTCATAGCCCATGTGTTATGGGATTTAATAGACAACTGCTCTGTCCCGTATACAACACCTGTTATCCCGCCTATGAATCCGAATATTAAAAGAGAGAATATCATGGCAGGGAAACCCGGTTCACCCCACGGCGCCTTAGTCAGCCACTCAAAAAGCCCTTTTGTATATCCCTTCTTCCTCTGTGCAACCTCAACTGCCATTGGAATTGCAAGGGCGTGAATCATACTGGCAAGAACAGCCAGATATAGGAAGTAAGATGTATTGAAAACCTTATGTGCAGGGCTAAGGGTCGGGTCTGTTAAGAGGTGATGCTCAGATGCCAAATTGATGAATAATATATACAGCACAAATGCTGTCCTGCATATCTTTTCATTAACAGGTTTTGCACCGACAGTTAAAGCCCCCAACAGATACCAGATAGAGACCATTGCAGTAACATTGATTTGCTGAGATGAATGCCCAAGTCCCCAGAATAATAACCTATACATAGCCGGGTCCAAATTCTTTATAACCCCAAGAGACCACAGGAATGTCGGTATATAGATTATCGCACCACATGCAAGTGTAAATACTGCAATTATAGCTGCTGCTGACAAGCCGAATGTAAAGAGCGGTAAAGACCCCTCGTATGTCTTATCTGCCTTTGCTATTGCGAGAGTTCCAAAGAAGATACCACATGCAGTCAAGGCGCCGACTGCAAAGAGTATTATGCCGAGATAATACAGCGGATGTGCCTGCAATGGCACATAAGACGAGAACATAACAGTTGCATTATCAGTGAATACCATTACATCAACAAGGATTGACCCGACGAGCATTAGTATATAGGCAAGCCATGCAACCTTTGGTGCCGCAAGTCTTGAATTAAGCACTACAGATGAGCCAAAATACAGCCCCGCAACTTCAAAGAAAATTATCCAGAATATAAGCATATTTAAACCGTGGGCTGTCAATGCCTTATAAAACCATTCAGGTGATAAAAGATGAACTGCAGGCCAGCGGGTTAATGCAACAAGCAGTGCCATTATGCCGCCTATCAGGATGAAGACCACTGCAGTTACTGCGTTTATCCACATTAGATTCTGGGTTGTGGCATAAACCTTTTTCCCTGTGATAGGACAGGTTCTAAACTCCATTTCATTCGCCATTTTTAATCCCTCCCTCTATTAATACCCCTTTTAATCTTTTACAACTATCTTGCCAACCATTGTATGGTGGCCAACGCCGCAGAACTCATTACAAATGATGTGAAATGTGCCTGATGTTGAAGGTGTTAGATTTAATATATTGTCATGCCCCGGCACTATCTGAAAATTCATATTCAAAGGCTGGAGTCCAAAACCATGCATAAGGTCAACAGAAGATATATGAAACTTGTAATTTACCCCCTTCTTAAGCTCAAGTATAGGCACCCAGTTCCACATCTGCCCCTTAAGATATACATCAGCCCCATCAGGCGGCTTTACAACAGGTATCCCTGCCTCCTCCCCAACCTTATATTTTTCTATAAAGGCACTGGCAACCTTCTCAAAATCATCAGGTCTTATCTTCATAGGCTCAACTGAAGGATTCTGTCCACCCACAAAATGCCAGAGCGGCATCATCGTAAATAGTATGAGACACCAGATTATTGCTACTGTAATCCAAATCTTTTCTTGTTTATCAGCCGGTTTCCACCAATAAGTTTCAGGTGATGTTATAGGCATATTATCCCTCCATTCAAATTACGGTCCTGTAATGACAGCAGTTGGAGCATTTGCCAGCTCCATTACTCCCCAGATTACATAAAATATAGTTGGTATTACTACCCCTAAAACAAACAGCATAGAAATATCATCATAAAAAACCTGCCACCGAGATATTTTCCCCTCCTCTTTCATATCCCCTTCACCCCCCTTCAAATAAAATAATTAGTTAGAAATTGACTGCCCCTATTCAGTTAGAATGCTACATTAACCTGCAGATATACAAAGTCTGCGGTCTTATCCTTGTCAATTGTCCTGCCATAATAATCTGATGTCCCGCTCGCCTCTCCCGCACTCCTTCTTACCCAAGAAAGTTCACATTTAACATTTGAAGTTAAACTTTGTCTTGCCATAATATTAATCTCCGAACCTAAATCATCTTTACTATTCGCATCCTTCTCAAATAGACTGTATTTCCAATATTCAGCACCTATCCATAGAGTTTCTGTCGGCTTTAACCCTGCATTTAAAGACATGGCACTCATATTTGACCAGCCTATGTCATCAGTGAAACCATAAAGAGGATGGTTTGTGGGATAGAGGTTCTGGAATGACTCTATTTTATTTGATGTTGAGGAGTTATCTCCTGTTGCGGTGTCATACTCGGCACCAATCCTTAAACCCATAATATCCTTTAATGTATAGCCGGCTTTTACAGCAAGGGCATTAGACTCCTGAGAGACTGTAGTCCCCCCTGATTTCATGTTATCTCCACCCTGTAGTGCATATTCGGCTGTATAGTCCGCATCTGCAAATTTGCCATTGAGTCTTACACCATATGTAAGGAGACTCCTCTCAGTTAAATCATTCTTATCCTGAAGTGCATAAAGGTCAATGGTGTTGTTCTGGATAGCCTTAATAATTGCATAGATGCCGATGAAGGTAGTGTCTTTATCATCTGTTGTGCCGTTTGTCTTAAAATCGGTTGTATCATTTGTAACAGATTCCTTTATTTTTGAATAAAACAAATCCATACCAAAGGTATCTGTATTATACATAAGCTTCAGGGCATCAAAGCTCCTTGCAGTATTTGACCACTCAAATCCACCTATCAATCTCTGGTCGCCATAAGCCATAACCTGTCGGCCTAACTTCAATGATAATGGCTGGTCTAAAATACTATCAAACTGGACATAAGCCTGTTTTATATCGGTTGATTCAGAGTTGACTGTTGTTGTTGATGCGGCTGTTGTTCCTGATATGGTTGTTGATGTTGAAGCATTATCCTGCCCTGTCCCTCCGCCATCACTTGTCCCATCACTCCCCCATGCCCTGCTGTCCTGAACCTGTATATATGCCTTTGTCTTTTCATCTATCTTTGCATCTACATTGAGTCTTGTCCTCTGTATTATCTGCTCCTGACTCTTTGCCCCTGTTGTATTATTTGAAACACTCTCACCCCTAACCCTTATTTCTCCGCCTAACTTTACATCCACTGTCTCTGCAAATACTGAAGCTGTAAGAAATATTACAAATGCACTTACCGCTACTTTTATAAACCTTCCCATCAATCCACCTCTTCTTTAAATTAAAAATATTTTAAAATAATAAATTTAATAATGGCATTAATCTATGACTTAAATCATAGTTTGTCAATAGATAAAATAAAAAAATTGATAACCCCCTTTTTATCCCTTTCTTAAAAATAAAGGGATAAGGGGGATTACCAATACATTTTAATGCCCCACCAGTAAATAAGTGGGGCATTTTTACGGTTATATTTTAATGGCCGGCATCTGCACCACCAACCTTCAGAGGCTTAAATATTTGTGGTACCTCCGCACCTGTAACCTCAAGTATTCCTACAGCACCCTTGTCTATTGCACGTGATATTGCATGGTCAACAAGTATATACGCAGCAGGGACATCAACCTTAAATTCAATAATGGCAGCACCACCTGGTGGAATTAATGTGGTCTGGACATTCTTTGCAGGCTCAGAGCCTACAGCACCCTGCTGATATACTGTATCAAATATCTCACCTATTACATGGAATGAAGATGTAAGATTTGGACCTCCAACACCTACATACAAACGAACTGTCTCGCCTACATTTGCCTTAAGATTTCCCGGTGTTGCCATTGGATTAAACTTCACATAGGTAGGCTGTTCGGCCCTCATCTTTTCCACATCAAACGACTGTGCACCCTTCTCACCTGTCTTTCCTTTTGTATAGAAATCTCCTTGAACTACATAGTATTCCCTGTCAACCTTTGGAAGACCCTTTTCAGGCTCTACCAAAATTAATCCATACATACCATTTGCAATATGTGTTGGAATATGTGCTGTTGCACAGTGATAGACATATATACCAGGGTTCAATGCCTTAAAGAAAAAGGCAGTCTTTCCACCAGGAGGTGTCTGTGTAGCCTTTGCACCTCCACCTTGACCTGTTACTGCGTGAAGGTCAATTGAGTGAATGTTTTTACTTGCCCCACTGTTTTTCAAATTAAATGTAACATTATCCCCTACCTTGACACGGATGAATGGACCTGGAACGGTATCACCAAATGTCCAGAATGTATATTCAACACCATCTGCCAAGGTGCCTTTCTTCTCTGTCATTTCCATTTCTACTGTTACATTAGCCCCACCTGCTCTTGTAATCGCTGGTGGAACTTCAGGGGCTGTTGTCAATTTTGCAACCTCATCTGCTGCATTGCTGATGTTACTGATAGCAAAACTAACCAATAACCCTGTCAGAAACAAAATCCCCAACCTAATTTTCCTATTCATTGAATTACCCTCCTTCATTCAACTTTAATCTTTTATAGACAATTTTTTTATCTTAATTGCTTTTACTTGCCACTCCGCCAGCTTTTCCAATCTCTCTTATATAATTAACAAGCTCCCACTTTTCTTCATCACTAAGCATATCTTCAAATGGAGGCATACCGCTTTCTGTCCCATTTGTAATAACCCAGAATATCTCACCGTCTGTCCTTACAGTCTGCCATTTGGCATATGTAAAATTTCTCGGCGGAGGGCTAAATGAACTTGCTATTTCGCCGTCCCCTCTCCCCTTTTCACCATGGCAGTTGGCACATGTGCCTTTTCCATTGTATATTTCTTTTGCAACGGATAGAGATTTTGCATCTAACGCTACAATATTCTTTAGTCCCCTTACCTCTGCCAATTTGCCTGACGGAACCTTTGTCTCAAGTGTCTCATGGTCAGGAGATGACTCCAATGCCTTATGTTCAGCAGATTCATGGTCATCAGTAGAATTTGCCCGCGCTACCCCAATGTTAAGCGATGTAAAAGCAAGATACAGAGGCACTATCAAAACAATTGCTAATAACACAACCTTCCAGTTTTTCATTACTTCACCCCCTTTCACTTTTATTTTTGTATAATAAAATACCCGGTTCCTTATGTGAGGAGGAGGTGAATCGATATTGATTCGATTACCACCAATAAGGAACCGGGCTAAATTATTTACATAATCAGTCTATATCTATATGAGCAAAAGGGATGCCACTATTTGAATATTCTAAATATTCTTATTCAACAACTTGATATTATTGATGTTATTAATTTTTCACACTAATGATAAATTAAGAGAGAAAAAATGGCACTGTTACAGGAAGGTAACAATAAAAAATGTCATTTTAAAAATATGATATGGATTATCAAACGGTTAGATAAAAATAGAAGATGTTACTATTTGGTAACGGCAGGCTACTTTTTGACTACTTTGCATTTTAGCAATTATCTATCTTACTTAATTCTATTTTCTTTAAGTTTATATCGGCAGGATGAATAAAAACTTTGCTCCCTTCCCCTCTTCACTCTCAACCCAGACCCTTCCGCCAAGATGCTCTATTATATATTTTACAATCGGAAGACCGAGCCCTGTCCCCTTTTTAACCCTTTCCTTCCCGTTCTGCACCTGAACAAACTTCTCAAATATCTTTTTATGATATTCCTTAGATATGCCGGGTCCTGTATCCTCTACACATACTTCCACATACTTACCCTTCTTGTCAGCAGATATAGTAATAGTACCGCCTTTTGGCGTATATTTTACAGCATTGCTCATAAGATTTGATACAACCTGTCTCAACTTTCCATCATCAGCAGCAATAACAGGTATATCCTCCGATAAAATGGATTTTAAATTTATCCCGTGTTCCATTGCTTCTCCATAATATATTGCCAATGATTTATTAATTATCCCTTTTATATCCACAGGCTCGCTTTTAAATATCATCTTCCCCGCCTCTATCTTAGCAAGGTCAAGGTAATCATTTACAAGGTTCTCAAGCCTTATGCCTTCATGCCTTATTACTTCTTGGAATTTTTAAGTTCTTTATTAATGGCTTCAAGTTTTTTTGATGTCTTTATCTCTTCATCAGTCCTTATTTCAGCCTTTATTTTATCTGAATATGCCTTGAAAAAATAAGATAAAGAGACTATGCCCACCAGTAGCAACATAACCATTAGTCTCTGTTTCTGCTCCTCAAATCTTTTAATCTGCCCTGTAACCTCATCGGCAGTAGATTCCATTGCCACAACCCACCTCTCACTTCCTACCTTTAAAGAATTTGTTGCCAGAAGAATATCCTTTTCACCATGACTTTCAGGTATCTCTGCATAACCACCTGATGGCTTTTCTAATATATAATTTATCTCCCCTTTATGCTGCCCTTCAGTTAACCCCCTTGAGCAAAAGAGAAGCTCCCCTTTATCTGTAAAGAGCATGGTATGGCTCGTCTTTCCGTGTTTTACGGGTGTTAGAATTGAATATACCTCCTTCATTTCTATTCCTATTATGACTGCACCCTTTTTCTGATTTTTGTAAAATATTGGTGTCCCTATATTCATATCCATGTGGTCTTCATTGCTAATCCGCAATATCCGCACCTGCCCTTCATTTAAATTTATACTATTAACAAAAATTGGAGCATCCGATATATTTTCAAGCTTAGAGACTTCATCATCTTCTTCTTTATAAAAATAGGCAATATCATCCCTCGCTGCTTTTATAATCTCATTGCCATCCTTATCCGCATACTTTATATGGTGATAGATGGTATTTGAATTAAGGAATGCAAAAAAAACCTTTTCTGCCCCTTTCTTCCAAAAGTCTATATCTCTCCTATTTCTAGAATTTATTGCCTCTATTAACTTATTCAGGGCAAAAGACTGTCTTATAAACTGTATATTTTTTGTTGCATCATCAACAAATATCTCACTTAGTTGAATTGCAATCCTCTCTGTAACAAGGCTTTGCTCTTTATTAAACTCTTCCCTTATCTGATTTTCTATTGAACTCTGGAGATGGGAAAACATGGATAAAAAAAGATAGAAAAGGGTGGATGTCAAAACTATACCTGTCAGAAAGATATATCTTTTTTTCATCTTCTATTGAAGCCTCTGTCTCAATATTTCGTAAAAAACAATTGAACATGCTGCTGATATATTGAGCGAGGATACCTTCCCCTTCATTGGTATAGATACTATAAAATCACACTTTTCCTTTGTCAATCTCCTCATCCCCTTTGATTCGCTCCCGAATACAACTGCTGTCGGGTCATTGTATGATAATGAAAAGCAGCTTTTTTCAGTCCCAGCCTCAACACCTACAATCCAGAAACCTTTTTCCTTCAATTCCTCAATAGTATTTGAAATATTAGTAACCCTGATAACCGGGATATGTTCAATTGCACCTGCAGACCTTTTTACCACTACAGGTGTAACACCTACTGCCCTGTCCTTTGGAATAATTACACCCCCGATACCAAGTGCCTCTGCAGACCTTATTATTGCCCCAAGATTTCCGGGGTCTTCTATCCCATCTAATATTACGATTACAGGTTTATTGTCTTTTTTATATAACTGCTCTATCAACTCATAGAGTTCAATCTCTTTTTTGGGTAATACAACTGCTACAACACCCTGATGCCTGTTTGTCCCTGAGATATTTTCAAGGGCTGAGCCGCTTTCCCTCCTTATGCCTACATTTCTTGACTTTGCCAGTGATTCTATTTTATAAATTTCACTTCCTTTTCTCCCTGTCTCTATCAATATTTCCTTAAAATTTCTTTCCCCTGACCTCAATGCCTCAAGGACAGGATTGATACCGTATATAACCTCGCCCATTTTTCTCCAAAATTATATGATAAATATTTACAGAGTAGGCAGTAAGCAGTAGGCTGTAGGCAGTTTTTTATTATTTACTCCATACTCCTTACTGCTTACTCCTTACTTTCCATATAGTTCCCTGCGGTGAGTCTTCAAGGATAATCCCTTTTTGACTTAATTCATCCCTAATCTTGTCTCCATCTTTCCATCTCTTTTCCTTTCTCGCCCTTTCTCTTTCACTTATAAGCCTCTTTATCTCCCCTTCTGATATGCCAATAGAGGCAAGCCCCTCTGATTTTTCCCTCTCAAAATACTCTGCTGGATTCTGCTCAAAAAGTCCAAGAACCTTACCTATCTTTATAAGAGTTGCAATTCCCTGCAAAAACTCCGAACCCTTATTTCTAATACCATTCAGCCTGTGCAGTTCTGTATTCAAATATCCTATTGCCTGTGCAGTATTAAAATCGTCATTCATTGCCTCCTCAAATTTCAGTATTAACTCACTTTTACCCTCATTTACTCCTAACTCCTTATCTGCGAACAATAAAAGGTCATAAAAACGGTCTAAGTTAATCTTAGACTCATTTAGATTCTGGTCGGAAAAATCTATTGGACTCCTGTAATGGCTTGAGAGGAGGAAAAATCTTATAACCTCCGGATTGAATTTCTTTAAAACATCCTTTATTGTAAAAAAATTGCCGAGGGACTTTGACATCTTCTCTTTATTAATATTGACAAAACCATTATGAATCCAGTATTTCACAGGAGGATGCCCTGTCGCCGCATGAGATTGTGCAATCTCATTCTCATGGTGGGGGAATACCAAATCCTTCCCTCCTCCATGAATATCAAAATATTTTCCGAGATACTTTTGCCCCATTGCAGAACACTCTATGTGCCATCCGGGTCTCCCCTTTCCCCATGGACTATCCCACCACGGCTCTCCGGGCTTACTCGCCTTCCAGAGGGCAAAATCAAGGGGGTCTTTTTTCTTCTCATCTATCTCTACCCTCGCACCGCTCAAAAGCTCATCTGTATTTTTTCCTGAGAGTTTTCCATACTCTGTAAATTTTCTCACAGAATAGAAGACATCACCATTTGCCTGATATGCATAGCCTTTTTCAATGAGTTTTTTTATCATTTCTATCATATCAGGGATATGCACTGTTGCCTTTGGTTCACAGTCTGGAATTTCAACACCGAGAGCATTCATGTCTGCATAGAATTCCTTTATGTATCTCTCTGCAATTTCCTCTGAAGAGACCTTTTCCTCGTTTGCCCTCTTTATAATCTTGTCATCCACATCTGTAAAGTTTCGGACATAGGTAACTTTATAACCCAGATATTTGAGATAGCGATATATTACATCAAATACGATTGCAGCCCTTGCATGCCCTATGTGGCAGAGGTCATAGACAGTAACACCACACACATACATCCTTACTTCACCATCTACAATGGGCTTGAAGGCTTCTTTTCTTTTTGTAAGTGTATTATAAATGTAAAGTGGCATAAAAATTTTTAAGGTTAAATTATTACGCTACATTATGTTTTAAATTTGAAAGGTAGTCAATTGTTTATTATACTGAAATAGCAAAGACCTGAACGCGAATATCACGAATGGACAAATTACACGAATAAAGAATTTTAAATCTTTTTCTATTCGTGACATTCGTATATTCGTGTAATTCGTGTTTTGCATTTTTTATTTATGAAAAAAGAAACAATTAAAAAACTCACAGACATTGTTGGCAAAGAAGCTGTTTTAACCTCTGATGAGGACAGGATTTGCTATTCCTATGACGCTACAAGAAAGAGTGCTCTTCCTGATGTAATTGTCAAACCAAAAAATACAGAAGAGATATCTAAAATTGTAAAGATTGCAAATCAGGAAAAGATACCTGTTGTGCCTCGTGGTGCAGGCTCTGGTTTTGTCGGCGGCTCAATTCCAATAATGGGCGGTATTGCTCTAATTCTTACCGATATGAATCGCCTGATTGAATTAGATGAGGAAAATATGGTTGCCGTTGTAGAGCCGGGGATGGTGACATACAATCTCCAGCAGGAGGTAGAAAAAAGGGGATTATTTTATCCACCCGACCCGGCAAGCCTTAAATTCTGCACTATAGGAGGGAATGCCGCTACCTGTGCAGGCGGACCGAGGGCTGTTAAATATGGAGTAACAAAGGACTATATACTTGGTCTTGATGTAGTCCTGCCTGATGGAGAAATCCTCAATACAGGTGTAAGGACTACAAAGGGTGTTGTAGGATATGACCTGACAAAATTAATAGTAGGCTCTGAAGGAACACTCGGTGTAATAACTAAACTTACCTTAAAACTTATACCCCTTCCTGAGTCAATAAAGACAGCATTGGCAGTCTTCCCAAAAATTGATGATGCATCAACAACAGTATCAAAGATAATTGCAAACAGGATATTACCCTCCTCATTAGAGTTTATGGACCAGTCTGCTGTAAAGTGTGTAGAGGATTATACAAAGGCAGGGCTTCCTATTGATGCAGAGGCATTATTATTAATAGAAGTGGACGGGGATGAAATTTCTGCCAAAAGACAGATAGAGAAAATTGGAGATATATGCAGTAAAACAGGTGCGAGGGAGGTAAGGATTGCAAGAGATGAAGCGGAAAGGGAATCGCTCTGGAAGGCGAGGAGGGCTATATCACCTGCCCTCGGACATCTCGCACCGACAAAGATAAATGAAGATATAACTGTGCCGAGAAATAAAGTGCCTGATATTATCAGGAGATTAAGGGATATTGCCTCAAAATATAGGCTCAATATTGTAAACTTCGGTCATGCAGGTGATGGGAACATCCATGTAAATATAATGACCGATAGTAAAAATAAAGAAGAACTGAAAAGGGCAGATGAGGCAGTTGGAGAGATATTTAAGGCAACACTTGAGCTTGGAGGGACAATCTCAGGAGAACACGGTATAGGGATTACAAAGAGTAAATACATAAGTGCTGAACTCGGGGCTAAGGGTATGGAGGTAACAAGAAAAATTAAAAAAGTCTTTGACCCGAATAACATAATGAACCCGGGGAAAATATTAAGTGAATAATAATTCCATTAATACTGTCATGAAGATTTTAAAAAGAGAGACAAAGAAATGGGAAGACCCGATTGTAACTAAGATTTCAAAACTCGCCCCTGCAGGCGGTAAGCAGGGGAGCGAGAGGTCTCCATTTAAAGTCCTTATAAGCTGTATCTTAAGTCTCAGAACAAAGGATGAGACTACATCTGCCGCCTCTCACAGACTCTTTAGCATAGCGGATACTCCAGAAGAAATAGTTAAGCTCACAAAGAGAGAAATAGAGAAAACTATATATCCTGTCGGTTTCTATAGAATTAAGGCAGGAAATATACTTTCTATAAGCTATGACCTTATAAACAAATATGACTCAAAAGTCCCCGATACTATAGATGAGCTATTAAAATTTAAAGGTGTGGGGAGAAAGACAGCCAATCTTGTTGTTACGCTTGGATATAAGAAAGCAGGTATCTGTGTAGATACCCATGTCCACAGGATAACGAACAGGTGGGGATATGTAAAAACAAAAAATCCAGAAGAAACTGAATTTGCCTTAAGGGAGAAGCTTCCTCGAAAATACTGGCTGATTATAAACGACCTTCTTGTAACCTACGGCCAGAACCTCTGCAAACCTATTTCTCCACACTGTAGTATATGTCAGATTAACAAGTTCTGTAAAAGGATAGGAGTTGATAGGAGCAGATAAATTTAATTTTTGTTCTTCATTATCTCATCTATTGGGACACTGTAGGTATCAATCTTTTTTCCGGGGATAAAATATTTCTCCCCCGCCCACTGCCCTAAGTCTATAAGCTTGCACCTCTCCGAACAGAAGGGTCTGAACTCACTCTTCTCCCATTCAAACTTATTCTTGCATATAGGACATTTTGTCTTTTTCATATATAACTCTCCCTATCCAGACTCCTATACTGAATTGCCTCAGATATATGCTCTGGTTTTATATTTTCCACACCTGATAAATCTGCGATAGTCCTTGATACTTTCAATATGCGGTCATAAGCCCTTGCTGATAGTCCCATCTTGCTTATTGCCATTTCCAACAGCCCTTTTGATTCATTGTCTATCTGGCAGAATTTCTTTATATATTTTGCAGACATTTGTGCATTGCAATATATTTTTGATTTTTTGAATCTCTCAATCTGGATATCCCTTGCCTTCTTTACCCTCATCCTTATTGCCTCCGACTTCTCTCCCCCTGTCTCATCAGAGAGTTCCCTATATTTAAGTGAAGGGACATCTATATGAATATCTATCCTATCCATTAGGGGACCTGATATTCTGGATAAATATTTCTGTATCTGTAGAGGCGTGCAGTTGCACTCTTTTTGAGAACCTCTGTTACCACATGGACATGGATTCATAGCTGCAACAAGCATGAAATTGGCAGGAAATGTGAGAGAGCCTGATGCCCTTGATATTGTAACCTTTCCATCTTCAAGAGGCTGTCTTAATGCCTCCAATACATTTCTTCTGAATTCAGGCAGTTCATCAAGAAATAATATGCCATTATTAGCTAAAGAAATTTCTCCAGGCATAGGAAAATTCCCGCCGCCTATCAGTCCAGCATCTGATATACCTGTATGGGGAGACCTGTATGAGCGTGTTGATACGAGAGCCTTGCCATCTCCCAACAGTCCCATAATGCTGTGAATCTTTGTAGTCTCTATTGCCTCATCAAGACTCATATTCGGAAGTATTGTAGGTATTCTTTTTGAGAGCATGGACTTGCCCGCTCCGGGCGGTCCTATCATTATTATATTATGCCCACCTGCGGCGGCTATCTCTAATGCCCGCTTTACATGATACTGCCCCTTTACCTCAGAAAAATCCACATCGTAACTTCTATATTCCTCAAATACCTTTTCAATATCAATTAAAAGAGGGGATATTTTTAAATTACCATTTAAGAACTCTACTACCTGCGGAAGATTCTCTACAGGATATACACTTATTCCCTCAACAACTGCTGCCTCCTTTGCATTATCTGAAGGGAGAATTATTCCATTTATATTATTTGCCTTTGCAGATACCGCAATAGGAAGGGCGCCTTTGACAGGCTTTATCCTGCCGTCAAGGGACAGCTCGCCGAGGATTATAAATTCTTTGATTTTATCGGATTTTATAAATCCACCGGCATTGAGGATTCCTACTGCTATCGGAAGGTCAAACGACGAGCCTTCCTTCTTTATATCAGCAGGTGCAAGGTTTACAGTAACCCTTTTCTGCGGGAAATCAAACCCTGTGTTCTTTATTGCAGACATGACCCTGTCCCTGCTCTCCTTGACGGCAGCATCAGGGAGTCCTACTGTGGAGAAGGCAAATAATCCAGAAGCTAAATCTACCTCTACTTCTACTATGTAGGCATCAATTCCATAAATGGCACTGCTTAGAATTTTTGAGAGCATAAAAAAGATAGAAGACAGAATACAGAAATCAGAATCCAGAGATTTTTATTCTGAATTCTGACTCCTGAATTATGATTTTTTTAACTTCTTATATTCTACCAAAAATTACCTCACAAGCTAACCCATGCGAATGAAGCGAAGCATAATGAACATCAGTGTTAAGCGATTCGTTCTACGCTATCTTGCCTTTAATGGAAATCTTTCTGTATGTTCTATTATCTCAATAGTGAGGTCTATATCCAATTCTGGCCAGTAAAAATGTCCCACATGCGGTTCCTCTACATTAAGGTTCTATTTTCTTAATTTTCTCCCCATCCCTTGCTAAATTCCAAATGAATATGAGGGGGATTATGGTCATCATAAAACATTCTAACAATTATTCCGAAAAATGCTGCTATAACTGGCATTATCTATATTCTACCACAGCTAACATTCTCTTTTAAGTTTCTTCAACATTATGCGGATTATAGGAATTAAGGGTGAGATAGTCAAGGAGAAAAATTACAGGAGAAAAATTATAAACCCTTTAAAAATGAAGATAAAATCTTTTCAGTGGAGACTATATGTTTATTCAGCCCAAGTTCTTTACTATCAATTCCAAGGGCAATGCCAACCAATTGTGGAAGATGCAGAATCGGCAGGTTTAACTTAGTTTGTACAATCTTATCAATCTCTGGCTGGTATGAGTCAAGATTGAGATGACATAGTGGGCACGGCGTGACAAGGCAATCTGCATTTTTTTCTTTCGCCTCCTTGAGGCTTATGCCTGACATAGTGAGAGAACTCTCTTTATTCATCATTACTATAGGGAAGCCACAACACTTAGACCTTCCATCATATTGAACGGGCTCACCACCAAGGGCTATTATTAAATCCTCCAGTGCAGTCGTCCTGTCTGGAGAAGAAAAATTTGAGTATGCAGAAGGTCTTAAGAGATAGCACCCGTAAAATGGTGCAACCTTAAGTCCTTTTAAGGGTCTTGTAACCAATCTTTTCAATTTATCAATGCCATAATCCTCAATCAAAATATGAAGGAGGTGTTTTACCTTAACTTTCCCTTTATACTGATGACCGCCATCTTTTAAAATTTCATTTATATTGCCTTTTCTTTTTACATCTCCATTTATACTCTTTTGAGCCTTCATCATCACACCTTGACATGTGCCGCATATATTCATTATGTCGAGGTTTAACTCCTCGGCAATGGCAAATGTTCTTGCATTTAATGTATCACTTAGCAGTGGGTCTTTCTCAGAAATTACTCCCGCACCACAGCAGGAGACATTTGTAAGCTCATGGAGCTCTATGCCGAGTCTCTTTGCAACTGCTACAGAGGAACTGTAAAGCTCCCTCCCCGCCCCCTTCGCCACACATCCTGTATAAAATGCGTATTTCATATTACTGAATTAGCCACTGACTTACACGGACTTTAAAAATAAGAGAATAATTTAGTCAGTGAAAGTCTGTGGCAAAATTATTTTTTTAATCTTTTGAATATCCTCTTCACATCATCCATTTCATCAATATGCTTGTGAATAATTGGAGGATTCTTCCCTTTCAAAAACATCCTTATCCCGACTGGGATAAGGCTCAAAAGACCGGGGATATTAAATATTCCCATTGACTTTACAGGTATTATATTCTCATTCAACCTTCCGCTGCTCCTTATAGAATCTACAAAACCCTCTACATGCCTTGCACCGTTATTATTAACTATACCCATTTTTATTGCAGTTGTTCTAAGAGACACTATTCTGTCCATAGGCTTTACCTCTGCGGGGCATCTCTCAACACACTCTCCGCAGTGGGTGCAGTCCCAGATTCCATTCGCCTCACTTAAATTTATAACCCTTTCCAGCGTTGCCTTATCCCTTGAATCGTCAACAAATCTCTGTGCCTTGGCAAGTACAGCTGGTCCAAAAAACTTCTCATTTGATGCCCAACTATTACAGTCTGATACACAAGACGCGCACATTATACAGGTGGATGCCGCATCTATTCTGTGGAAGTCTTCAGGAGACTGTCTTGTTTCTTTAACATTGACTGCTGACTGCTGACTGCCGGCTGCCTCTGTCACAAGCCATGGTTTAACTTTCTGAAATTTTGAAAAGAATGGCTCTAAATCAACAACAAGGTCTTTTAAAACCTTTGCATTGCCAAGCGGCTCTATCTTCATCCTCCCATTAATTATCTCTTCAGCCGCCTGAGTCTTGCAGGCAAGCTTTGGATGTCCATTCACCTTTACCGCACATGAACCGCAGATGGCGCTTCTGCATGACATGCGGTGGGTCAATGTCCCATCCTTTGTCCATTTAATGAGATTAAGACAGTCCAATACCGTCGCCCCTTCCGGGACATTCATCTCATAATCCTTATAATAAGGCTTACTGTCCTTTTCCGGATTAAATCTTCGTATTGAAAAAATTACTTTTGACATTGGTCATTGGTCATTGGTCATTGGTCATTTGTAGCTGCTGACTAATGACTAATGACGGTGTTAGTATTTCCTCTCCTCTGGTTGATGTTTTGTAATAGTCACAGACTTATATTTTAATTCAATCCCCCCGTCAGGTTTTTTGTAAGATAGAGTATGCTTAAGCCACTTTGCATCATCCCTCTTTGGGAAATCTGTCCTCGCATGTGAACCCCTGCTCTCTTCCCTATTAATGGCACTCACAACTATGACTTCCGAATACTCAAGCATATGCTGTAATTCTACAGCCTCAATCAGTTCTGAATTAAATGTCTTCCCCCTGTCTGTCACCTTTGCCTTTTTAAATCTCCCCTGCAACTCCTTCACTTTTTTCAGGCAGGTTTCTAAACCCTCTTTATTTCTGAATACTCCACAACTGGACATCATAATCTCTTTGAGTTCATTTCTTATATTATTCATGCTCTCTGTCCCTGATGTATTCATAATAGTATCTATCCTGCCTCTCACAGAGGAAATCTCTTGATTTTTATTAATATCATGCAGCTTCGCATTGCCTGTAAATTCCATCAATGCCTTTCCTGTCCTTCTGCCGAATACAAGTGCGTCAAGGAGGGAATTTGTCCCAAGCCTGTTTGCCCCATGAACAGAGACACAGGCACATTCTCCTGCCGCAAAGAAGCCTGTAATCTTTGTCCCTTTGTCATCTATTATAACCTGTCCGTCTTTATCAGCAGGTATCCCGCCCATTGAATAATGGGCAGTCGGCTGAATCGGTATAGGTTTTTCAATACAGTCCACTCCAATAAAATCTATTCCAAGCTGTCTAATCTGAGGCAGCTTTTCCAGTATCTTCTCCCTGCCGAGATGACGGAGGTCTATATATACATAATCCTTGCCGTTTATTCCTCTGCCTTCATTAACTTCCGTCTGGACAGAGCGGGAGACTATATCTCTCGGAGCCAATTCCATTTTAGCCTTTGCATACTTCTCCATGAATCTCTCGCCTTTTCCGTTTACGAGATACCCGCCTTCACCCCTTGCCGCCTCTGACACAAGTATCCCCTGACCGTAAAGTCCTGTGGGATGGAACTGGACAAACTCCATATCTTCAAGAGGAATCCCTGCCCTGTATGCCGCTATTATCCCGTCTCCTGTGCTGGCAAAGGCATTTGATGTAATGCTAAATGCCCTCCCGTATCCGCCTGTGGCAAACAGTACTGCCTTCCCTCTCAGGACCTCCAGTCTGCCTGTCTTTATATCATAGGTAACTACGCCCTTGCATACATTGTCCTCTACAATAAGCGAAAGGATATACCACTCAGAATATATCTTGATTTTATCTGCCTTCTTAATCACCTGCTCATATAAGGCATGAAGAAGTGCATGGCCTGTCCTGTCAGCGGCGTAACATGCACGCGGTCTTGAATGCCCTCCGAACTCCCTCTGGGCAATCCTTCCGTCCTCTGTCCTGCTAAAGACACACCCCATATGCTCCATCTCTATAATGGCATGAGGCGCATCCTTAACCATCATCTCTATTGCATCCTGATCTCCAAGAAAATCACTACCCTTTACAGTATCATACATGTGCAATTCCCATGAGTCATCGGTGGAGTTTGCAAGTGATGCCGCAACACCTCCCTGTGCTGCACCTGAATGGGAACGGGTGGGATATACCTTCGTGATAATGGCAGTATCATATTTATCGCACACCTCAAGGGCTGCCCTCATGCCTGCCAATCCAGCGCCAACTATGATTACATCGTGAGTCAACATAAATTATTTTTTCTGAATTTTAAACTGATTATAAAAGGAATGAAATTATAAAATAGAAATTGATAGATTTGCAATTTATTTTTGCAATTTTTTTGTTCTTTAAGGGCTTCGTCTATATTTTTTCATCCCTTCCTCATAAAGGTCATTACCGTAAATGTCATTCACAACTATCACCTGAAAATCCTCTACCTCCATTTTCCTTACCGCCTCCGTCCCTAAATCTTCATACGCTATAACATCAACCTTTTTTATACTCCTTGCAATAAGTGCCGCAGCACCCCCAATAGCAGCAAAATATACACACTTATGCTTTTTCATGGCATCAACAACATCCTTTGACCTTTTTCCCTTCCCAATCATACCCTTCATCCCTGCCTCCATCAGCCTTGGAGCATAAGGATCCATCCTCCCGCTTGTAGTCGGTCCAGCAGGACCTGTTACATAACCGGGTCTTGCAGGTGCAGGTCCCACATAATATATAATCTGCCCCCTTATATCAAAGGGGAGTTCCTTTCCGCTATTCAAAAGGTCAACAAGCCTCTTATGAGCCGCATCCCTCGCAGTATAAAGAGTGCCGGTTATCAAAACCTGATCCCCAATCTTTAACTTCTCTATAACCTTATCTGTAAGAGGTGTTGTCAATCTAATAATTTCTGCCATTATAAAACTATCTCCTTATGCCTGCTGGCGTGGCAGGATATATTAACCGCTACTGGCAGACTTGCAATATGACACGGGAATTTTTCAATATGAACTGCCATCGCATAGAATCTCCCGCCAAAACCTTCTGGTCCCATCCCGAGGTCATTAATCTTTTTTAACAAATCTTCCTCTATTTCTTTTAAAACAGTGTCAGGGTTTGTTGAGCCGATTGGTCTTAAAAGTGCTTTTGTTGCTATTTGGGCAGCCTTTTCAAGAGTGCCGCCAATTCCCACACCAACAACTACAGGCGGGCATGGGTTTGAGCCAGATTCCAGCACTCTCTGGATTACATAATTTTTAATCCCCTCAATTCCATCAGCAGGCTTTAACATTGTAACCCTGCTCATATTTGAACTCCCGCCGCCTTTTGGGGCACAGATAATTTTTATTTTGTCGCCGGGGACAATATCGTAATTGATTACAGCAGGTGTATTATCACCGGTGTTCTTCCTTGTAAAGGCATCACAGATAGATTTTCTCAGATAACCCTCTTTATACCCCTGCCTCACACCTTCATTAATTGCATCTGAAAGAGAGCCTCCTTCAATATGAACATCCTGACCCACATCCACAAAAAATACTGAGAACCCTGTATCCTGACATATTGGAATCTTTTCATGCCAGGCAATCTCTGCATTCTTTTTAAGTGCATTTAAGACCGCCTTGCCTACAGGCGACTCCTCTGTCTCCAGACCTCTATCAAATGCATGAAGGACATCCTCAGGGAGGTTATAGTTCGCCTCCATACATAGGTTTTTCACCGCTTCTGTTATTTCTTTAATATGAATATTTCGCATATTAGAATACTGAATTTAGAATTCAAAATACAGAATACAGAATTTTTTATTCTGACTTCTGACTTCTGGCTTCTGGCTTCTGGCTTCTCAGATACTCCACCAACAGCCTTACTCCCACACCTACTGCACCTTTGGGGATATAAGGCTTGCCGTTATATTCCCATACTGTCCCTGCTATATCAAGATGAGCCCACTTAAACTTACCTGCAAATTTTTTTAAGAATGCAGCAGCAGTAATTGTGCCTCCGCCTCTCCCCCCGACATTCTTCACATCCGCAATGTCGCTTTTATTCTGTTCCTCATATTCTTCCCACAGAGGAAGCTCCCACACCCTCTCCCCGCTCTTTTCTCCTGCCTTCTTTATTGCCTCAATCAAGTCTTTATCATTCCCCAGTAATCCTGATGCATGATAACCAAGTGCAATTATACATGCCCCTGTAAGAGTTGCCAAATCTATTACTGCCTTCGGCTTATATCTCTCTCCATAGGTAAGGGCATCTGCGAGAATCATTCTTCCTTCGGCATCTGTGCTTATAACCTCTATTGTTTTGCCTGACATAGCTTTGACAACATCGCCGGGCTTATCCGCCTTTCCACTTGGCATATTTTCAGTTGCAGGGATAAGTGCTATGACATTTACAGGGAGCTTAAGATCTGCTGCTGCCTTTATAGCACATATCGCTGCTGCACCACCTGCCATATCGTGCTTCATCTCCTCCATCTTTTCGCTTGGTTTTATTGATATTCCACCGCTATCAAATGTAAGCCCCTTTCCTGCAATTAAAACTGGCGGCTCTCCCTTCTTTCCGCCGCTATATTCCATGATTATAAATTTCGGCGGCTCATCGCTTCCCCTCGCAACCGCCAGCAATGCACCCATTTTCAACCTCTCCATATCTGCCCTATCCAAAATTTTGCATCTAATACCCGATTTCTTTGCAATTCTCTTTGCCTGTTCAGCAAGATATGTAGGTGTAGCAGTATTTGCAGGATGATTTATCATATCTCTGGCGATATAAACTGCCTCCGAAATCTTCACTGCATCATCAAGCCCTTTTTTAATCTCTTTATCTTCTTTCTCTACTAAAAGAGCAATCTCATCAACCTTTTTTATCTCCTCCCTCTTTTCTGTCCTATAGCTTGTAAAATCATAGAGGGAAAGGATTCCCCCTTCAGTAACTGCCTTTGATATTTCGTAATCGGATACCTTCTTTATTTTTACCTGTGCAAGGGCAGTAGAAAATTTCTTTAACCCTAAATCCCTTACAGCCTTAGTTGAATTTCCCGATGCCTGCCTCAGTTTTTCTATTTTAAAATCCTTCTCCTTCCCAAAACCAACCAATAAAACCCTCTCGGCAGGGAGTTTACCCTGTGTATAAATAAGCCTTATTTGATTCGGCTTCCCCTCAAAATCCTTATCCTTAAAGAGCTTCGCTATCAGTCCATTAAGTCTCTTATCAATAACCTTTGCCAACCCCTCAGGCTTTTTGCCCTCAAATGCTCCCACTACAAGACACCCTGTCTTATGCCTTTCAATACTCTCTCTTTTTAAATATACTTTCATAAAAAAATTACTACCCCCTTTCATTAATAAAATATCTTTGAAATACCCTTTGATATCATTTTCTAAAAAGTTCTTCACTCAACAGGTGCAAATCCATTTTAAGATAAGCAGCAACATCCTTTAATATTTTACTCAATGTGCCAATTCTAAGAGATTTATGCTGAGGAATGGTAATGTGATGTTCAATCCCTTAGAAGATAGTAGTCAGTCGCATATGGCTCCCAGTCTGACGAGTACTCTTGTATCCGTATCTACCAAAGAGCTGAGCCAGCTCCTCTCCGCTCATATCACGAGGCAATTTCATACTGCAAGCAACTCCTCTTTCACTATATGAAGACGAATAATCTTTGGCCTTTCTGCCTCCTCAAAGTGGCATACTACCGCATCCTGCACCGCCTTTTTTAACTCTTCAAAAGTATCAGCCTCGGTAAAAATAGAAAAACCTAATGCCCTCGCTTCATATCCACCCTCCGGAGATTCTTCTACAGCAAAAATAATTTCTTTTTCCATATTTGTCTCCAATCTATTTTCAATTTCTTAACCCTTTTTCCTCATTATAAAAAGATATTTAAAACCTCGCAAATACTTTTTGCTATTATGCATAAAGTTTGCTTTATATTTTAAGATTATTCAAGGTATCAAGATTTTTTCAGTGCCTCAACTGCGTATTTCTTCCCTTCCTCCACACCTGGCTGGTCAAAGGGGTCTATGTTGTAGAGACCGCCCGCAAATGCAGTGCTTACTTCAAGCATATACATAATCTGACCTATGGCAGGTGGATTTACTTCTGGGAAGGTAATAGTGCAGTTTGGTCTGTTATTTTTTGAGAGTGCATATTCAGTCCCTTCCATTTCTATGTTTATTAGTTCATTCAGGGTATGGCCGCACAAATAAGAAATTTCAGCCCTATCCTTGAAGACATCAGGCATAACTGCCTTCCCCCTGAATTTCTCAACCTTTAAGAATGTAACAACCTTATCAAATGGTCCTTCTACATATAACTGAATCTGTGAGTGCTGGTCTGTTACACCCAATGCCTTAACAGGTGTCTGCCCGACATTTATAACCTTTCCATCAAGGGAGTATTTTTTACCGAGACTCTCTGCCCAAAGCTGTCTGAACCAGTCCGATATATCTTTAAGGGCATAGGAGTAAGGGAGCATTACTGTTATCTTTTTTTTCTTTTTCGTATCAGCCAGATAAAGCATTGAGGCGTAAAGATAGGCAGGGTTATCAATAATAGAATCCTTCCTGCACCTTTCATCCATGAGGGCAGCGCCTTTAAGTAACCCCTTAATATCAATACCAACTACTGAGGCAGGCAGAAGCCCTACCGGTGTAAGGACACTGAACCTCCCCCCAACGCCGTCAGGGACAATAAAAGACTTGAGGCCCATTTCATCAGCAATCTTCCTCAAAGTCCCTTTAACCCTGTCTGTGGTAACAACAATATTTTCCTTTAACCTGTCCCCTTTCAATTTCTTCAACCTGTCATAAATAATCATAAACTGGCTCATCGTCTCCGCAGTGCCGCCAGATTTGGTAACCACATTGAATATGGTTTTATCCATATCAAGGATGGATAGCATTTCAGTAAACTGAACAGGGTCAATATTATCCGCAACAAATAGTCTTGGGTATCCCTTCCTCTCAGACTTGCTCAGCAGATTATACTGAGAATTATTCAATGCAGTCTGTAAGGCTATTGTTCCGAGGGCAGAGCCGCCAATGCCAAGCACTACAAAATTATCAAATTTATCCTTCACATATTCTGCATAATTTAANNGGCAGGTCATAAAAAGGGAGTTCACCTTTCTCCCTTTTAATTTTAAGTGAACTGTGGGTCTTACTTGCAAGAGGCTGGAGGGAGTTAAGTTCATCTAAAGTAAATCCATGTTCCTTGCCTATTTTATCAGAGAGCATGTTTGAA
>DNJG01000029.1 GCA_003489165.1 Nitrospinota bacterium
GGTGTATCACCGGGCCACCAATTTTGTGGACCAAAGTGGCTGTAAAGGGTTCTATATATGTTTGTTAATTTTCTTTTCACTTTAAAATACAATCCTCACCACGAAGACACAAAGGACACAAAGAAAATATTTATCCTGCCGACATAAGTTTCTTCAATATTTTAAGCAATAAATTGCCATGCAGTTTATCAATATAATATAGTTTTGATGGTTGTCTTATAACATCAGAATAACTGGGGTAGATATGAATCGCCTCACGAATCTTTTCAAAGGGTAAATTAAGAAATTTTGCAAGCTGAACCTCATGGATGACATCTGAGGCATGACTCCCAAGAATATGAATCCCTGTCACTCTCCCCTTTTTATCGCATATTATCTTGCTCATGCCGAAATCCTCCAAATCTGTCTTTGCCCTATCTATCTTACTGTATTCATATCTGTAAATTTTGATTTTATCTCCAAGTTTTTCCCTTGCCTCTTCTTCAGTAAGGCCTGCATGGGCAAGCTCAGGGTCTGTAAATGTGCACCAGATAACATTGCTGTAATCAACCTTTTTCTTTAATGGAGTAAAGGCATTTCTGCATACAGTAATTGCCTGATATTCAGCCATGTGGCTGAATTGATAAGGTCCCACTACATCACCGCAGGCATAAATGTTTCCGGCAGAGGTTTCAAGTCTCTCATTTACAATAATCCCTTTATTGCTATAATTTACACCTGCCTTTTCAAGTTCAAGCCCTTCTATATTGGGCTTTCTGCCTATAGCGATAAGGATATTTTCAGCCACTATTTCCTTATTCACTCCACCTTTTTGCTGCACATAAAGAGAGATTCCCTTTTCCGATTTTGAGAGTCTGACTGCCTTTGCCCCTGTCAATATCTTTAACCCCTCAGATTTTAACCTTCCAACGAGCATCTCCACTAATTCTTTATCCTCTCTGAAGAGAATCCTGTCAAGCATTTCCACCACTGTAACCTCTACATTAAGGCGATTGAATGCAGAGGCAAGTTCAATCCCAATTGGTCCACCACCAAGGACGATCAGAGATTTGGGGAGTTTATTTAGTGAAAAGACAGTATTATTTGTCAGATAGGGGACTTCACTTGTGCCATCTATGGGAGGGATAAAGGGACTTGAGCCAGTTGATATAATAAATTTATCCCCTGATAATATCTTTTCGCCAATTTTTATTCTATGGTTATCCAGAAATTGAGGTGTGCCGAAATAGACATTTATCCCAAGCGCCTCAAAACTCTCAGGCAGATGGCTATTATAGACCTTCTGGACAATAGAGCGGACATGAGGCATCACATTATCTGTATTGAATGATGGAGGGGCATCAAGCCTCAAACCAAACTTGTTAAGACTCTTTAATTCATAGGCTGCCCTTGCAGCCCTGATAAGGGACTTGCTCGGAATACAGCCGTAATTTGTGCATTCCCCTCCAAGCTTCCCTTTTTCAACCATGGCAACACTCTTTCCGAACCCTCTCGCAAGCTTTGATGAAACAAATCCTGCCGCACCACCGCCAATTACTATCAAATCATACCTGCTCATATCTTTAGCCTCATCAAATCCTCTGCAATTATAATCTTGCCTCTATAGTATTTTTTGCACACACTGACTGCATCAATTTTATCACATGACGGATAGAAGTGGGTCAATATTAGCTTTTTGCAGTTTGATTCATCAGCAATTCTTCCACATAGAGAAGGTGTAAGGTGCCCCTTTACCTTTTTTTTATCCGGGAGAGAACATTCAAGAATCAATACATCAGCATCCCTTCCAAGTTCAACAATATTTTTGCAGTAATCTGTATCCCCTGAAAAGACTATAGACTTGCCATTTTCAGCTTCAATCCTGTATCCAACACTCTCCTTGATATGGGCAAGCGGTTTTCCAGTAACTCTAAAACCACTAAATTTTACTGCCTTACCTGAAATCTCCCTGACACTTATTTTATAAAACTCTGGCTTTAGCCAATTTCCATATACCCCATTAAGTTTTTTAAAAAACTTTTTAAATTCTTTCCCTCCGATTATGTTTAGATTTTTCATCCTCGGCATTTCAGCATACTTGCTTGTAAAAATGAATGGAACTAAATCTGCTATATGGTCGGGATGGATATGGGTATAAAATATATAGTCTATATCATGATATGTAATACCTGCCTCAAGCATTCTTCTGATTGTCCCTGAACCGCTGTCAAATAACAGAGCTTTACCGCCAGCCCTTATAACAAGTGACGGGGAACCACGCTTCAAAGAAGGGACACAAGTTCCCGAGCCAAGAATAATAAGCTCCACCTACCACCCTTTCCTTTTAAAGAACCAGAGCATCCCTATGGCAATAATTCCCATTATCCCCATTGCAGCAAAAAAACCATAGGTAGATTTTAGTAGGGGGATGTAATCAAAGTTCATACCAAATATGCCACTTATAAGTGTCAATGGCATAAGGATAGTGGCAAAGACTGTTAAGACCTTTATAACCTCATTCAGCCTGTTTGATACAACAGAGAGATATGCCTCCATAGCACCTGAAATAGTATCGCGATAGGACTCTGTCAATTCTGAAATCATAAACAGGTGGTCATAGACATCTTTAAAGTGCATAGTGCACTCAAAGCATATCTGCTTATACTCCCCGCTGCTCAAGTTTCTTAAAATCTCCCTCTGCGGATGAACAATCCTCCTCAAATAAAGTATATCCTTTTTCAATGCAAAAAGTTTATTTAAGGTCTTCTGTTCAGGTCTTGCAAATATCTCCTTTTCAAGTTCATCTACTTTGTCGCCGAGGTCATCCATTATTGGAAGGTAGTTGTCAACGAGTGCATCTATAATCTTGTGCATGAGAAATTCAGGGTCTTTCTGTAATATAGAGCAGTTCTTCTTACTCCTCTCCCGGACAGAGTCCACACTCCTGAAATACCCCTTGTGAAATGTAATAAGGTAATTCTTTCCGAGGAATATATCCAAGTCGTGGGTTTCAAGCTCATCCTTTTTAAGGGCTTCCGCATTAATGCCGTGGATTACAACATAAAGATAATCGCCATAATCGTCTATCTTTGGATTGGGTACAAAAGAGATGCAATCTTCAATAGCAAGGGGATGAAACTTAAAGACATCTGTAAGGAGGCTGATCTCCTTTTCAGTGGGGCTATCAAAATCAACCCATGTTATGCTGTCTTTATCTGAAAGAAGTTCTGTAAGGTTCTCAACTGTGGGTTCCTTAAATTCGCCGTTTCTTGAGCATGATATTATATGAACCATAACAAAACCCTTTATTTTTAAAACATTTTAAAAAATCCTTTTCCTTTATGTTTAATATCCTCGCCTGATGTCTCTGCCAGTTCTCTTAATAATTCCTCCTGTCTCTTTGTCAGCTTTGCAGGCGTCTTAACAACAACCTGCACTATCTGGTCGCCTTTGGCATGCCCCCTTATATGGGGTATCCCAACCCCCTCTATTTTGAAAATCTTTCCTGTCTGTGTCCCCTTTGGTATTGCCAGCTTCTCCACGCTGTCAAGTGTCGGGACATCAATCTCTGCGCCGAGTGCAGCCTGTGAAAAAGAAATCGGAATCTGACATATAACATTATAGCCATCCCTATGAAAAAAATCATGCTCCTTTACATGAACTATCACATAGAGGTCTCCCGATGGCCCCCCCCTCTTTTCTTCCTCACCCTCCCCTTTCAATCTCAACGTTGACCCTGTATCAACACCTGCTGGTATCTTTACAGAGAGTTTCTTTTTCTTCTTTATATTGCCTGAGCCTTTACACTCCTTGCATGGCTCTTTTATTACTCTTCCTGCACCATGACACTGATGGCATGTTGTGCTTATGTGGAAAAATCCCTGCGACCTTGTAACCTGACCCGACCCCCTGCAAAGAGGGCATATAACAGGCTCAGTCCCCGGTGCAGCTCCGCTGCCATTGCAGTTTTTACAACCTTCATATTTATCTATCTCAATCTCAGTCTCTTTTCCCTTTACAGCATCCATGAAGGAAATTTCCAAATCGTATCTCAGGTCTGCCCCTTGCTGTGCATAAGTCCTCTCCCTCCTCCTCGTCCCAAAACCAAAGAAGTCCTCAAAAATATCTCCAAAAGATGTAAATATATCCTCAGCTCCCCTGAAGCCCGCAAACCCTGTGCCTTTCAATCCCTCATGCCCATAGGCATCATAGAGGCTTCTTTTTTCAGGGTCTCTTAAAACCTCATAAGCCTCAGCCGCCTCCTTGAACTTTTCCTCAGCTTCTTTGTTGTCGGGATTCCTGTCAGGATGATACTGCATGGCGAGCTTCCGATAAGCCTTTTTTAATTCACTTTCTGAAGCGTTTTTCTGAACGCCGAGTATTTCGTAATAATCCCTTTTCATACAAAATATTTTTTTGTCACAGATTTAAAGAAAAAAATTTATTCTGTGAAAGTCTTGTGGCTAATATTGTTGTGGCTTGCAAATAAACAGAATAAAATTAACGCGCCTGATAGGATTCGAACCTACGACCTACGGATTAGAAGTCCGTTGCTCTATCCAACTGAGCTACAGGCGCAGTTTTTTAAATTTCTCCCGATTAATTTAATATTATCTATCATAACCCCTTCTGTCAATATTATTTATATTGCAGAGATGGATTATTCCGATTTATTGCCATCAGCAAACTTTAAAATTTTCATAAAATTGCAAAAAATGGTATATTCATGCTATTATTTTTCATGTACATTTCCGAATATCAACAATTACAATTAAATGAGTTTGCCTATAAGAATGGTATAAAATTTATCATCCTCTTTGGCTCACTGCACATCCTGGAAAAAGGACTTATTTTAAAGCGGCAGAAATTAATCGCTGAGAAAATTTATGCTTAAGAAAGACTTCGTTTACAGAAAAATATCGTTAATTCATGAATATGATGAAGAGACTGACTACAGTAAAATTTACAATTCAGTCTCAGACTGCTTGAAGGATTATCATAAGTATTGTGAATTCATTTTAAATTTTGTTAAACAGAAAACAGTCTAACCATCTCCCCTCAGAAGAGAAGGAAGCGACAGGGGTATGTCTGTATGACACACCGCTTCCTTTTTCATATCACCTCTCCCCAATCCCCAAATTTGCTTTGATTCCATGCAGATTTTGTGTTATAAAAAATCTATTGGAGAATAATTATGTCAAAGATTCCTTTTTATAAAATGACTGGGAGCGGGAATGACTTTATCTTGATTGACAACCGTAAAGGATTGGTCGGTGGAAATATAAGTCAATTTGCTGCAAAGGTCTGCCGTAGAAATTTCTCAGTAGGTGCGGATGGGCTGATTTTAATAGAGTCTTCAGATAAAGTTGATTTTAGATGGAGGTTTTATAATTCTGACGGCAGTGAGGCAGAGATGTGCGGAAACGGCGGCAGATGTGCAGCACGGTTTGCATATATGCACAAAATTGCAGGTGAAAATCTCTCCTTTGAAACAAAGGCAGGTATTATAAAGGCAGAGGTAAAAGGAAGAAGGGTTAAACTTGCCATGCTTGAGCCAAAGGATTTAAAGAGGAATCTTGAAATACCGGTTGATGAGAGGGTAAGGGTATTGTCCTTTATAAATACAGGTGTTCCACATGCTGTAAAGATTATTCCAAATATAGAAAATTTTGATGTAGTTGGGATAGGGAGAAAAATCAGATATCATCGGGAATTTCAGCCTGCAGGGACAAATGTGGACTTTGCCCAGATAGTGGATGAGCATAATATATTGATGAGGACTTATGAAAGAGGGGTAGAGGATGAGACACTTGCATGCGGGACAGGTGCAGTGGCAAGTGCTTTGATAACTTCTCTTGGTGGGCAGATGAAATCACCTGTAGCAGTTAAAACAAGGGGTGGAGAGATATTAAATATATATTTCAGAATTGACCATACTGGATTCAAGGATGTGTATTTAGAAGGTGATACAGCAATTGTTTGTAATGGTGAGATTTGGGAGGAAGGATATTGAGTCGGATTGAAGATTGTCGATTGAAGATTTAAGGATATATTTAACAATCTTCAATATTCAATTTTCAATAGTCAATCTACAATAATTTATGTTCAAAGGTTCTTTTGTAGCAATAGTAACTCCATTTAAGAATGGAAAGATAGATGAGAAGGCTTACGCCGACCTTATTGAATTTCAGATAAGGGAGGGGACTCATGGAATTGTCCCATGCGGGACAACAGGCGAATCTGCAACACTTTCCCATCAGGAACATGAGAGGGTTGTTGAGCTTACGGTAGAAATTGTCAATAAGAGGATTTCTGTGATTGCAGGGACAGGCTCAAATTCTACAGCCGAGTCTATAATGCTGACAGGTCATGCAAAGTCTGCCGGTGCAGATGCCGCCCTTTTAATAACTCCTTATTATAATAAGCCTACTCAGGAAGGGTTATATCAGCACTATAGGACAATAGCAGAATCAGTAGATATTCCACAGTTTCTTTATAATGTCCCCGGAAGGACAGGTGTGAATATGCTCCCTGATACAGTAGCGAGGCTTTCAAAGGTAAAGAACATAATAGGTATAAAAGAGGCAACAGGGGATATGAGACAGGTAAGTGATGTAATTGCACTATGCGGGGATAATTTTATTGTCCTTTCAGGAGATGATTTTACTACTTTTCCTTTGCTTACAATAGGAGGAAAAGGTGTTATATCTGTTACCGCAAATGTTGCACCAAGAGATGTAGCCAATATGTGCAATGAATATTTTAATGGGAATATTCAAAAGGTAAAAGGGTTGCATTTCAAAATGAGGCAATTAAATGATGCTATGTTTTATGAGACAAATCCCATACCTGTCAAGACTGCCCTCTCTTTAATGGGAAAGGTCTCTAATGAGATGAGACTTCCATTGTGTCAGATGTCCGAAAAGAATTTAGAGAGGCTTAAGATTGTAATGAAGGGGTATGGTTTATTATGATTAAAACTATAGTTACAGGTGCTGCTGGTAAGATGGGGTGCAGGATAATAAATATTATAAATGAGACTGAGGGCATAAAGCTTGTAGGTGCCACTGAAAAGAGAGGCTCAAAGTTTGTAGGTAAAGATTCTGGTGAATTAGCTGGAATAGGAAAGAATAATATCTCTATTTTGGATGATATTACAGAAATTATAAAAGGGTGCAATGTCATTATTGATTTTACATCCCCTGCCTCGTCATTGGAGCATCTCTACGCTGCAGCAGAAGAGAAGAAGGCAATAGTAATCGGCACAACAGGTTTCTCCGATGAACATCTTAAAAAGATAAAAGACCTTTCCAAAGAAATAAGATGCGTCTTTTCACCAAACATGAGTGTCGGCGTAAATGTCATGTTTAAGGTGCTCCGAGATATGGCAAAGATACTTGGTGATGAATATGACATAGAGATAATTGAGGCACATCATAGATTAAAAAAGGATGCACCAAGCGGAACAGCAATGAGGATGGCCGAGATTTTAGCCAATTCCGTTAATAGGGATTTATCAAAGGTTGGCGTATATGCGAGGAAGGGCATTATCGGAGAGAGAAAGAAAGAAGAGATAGGCATCCAGACAATAAGGGCTGGGGATATTGTCGGTGAGCATACAGTTATGTTTGGCGGGCTCGGTGAAAGACTTGAGATTACCCATAAGGCACAGAGCAGGGATAATTTTGCAAGGGGCGCTGTAAAGGCGGCATTGTGGATTGTTGATAGGCCACATGGAATCTATGACATGCAGGATGTTCTTGAACTAAGATAACGGGCAAAAATTTTTGTGAGACAGTATATCAACATTACCCTTCTACTAACTTATCCCTTTCCATGTTCCATTTTACCCACTCAAGCTTCATATCCTCTTCAAGAGAGAAATCTTCCTTCTTTTTTGTCCCGTCAGGAGCTATTGTATATTGCTGAAGCGCACCGACTATTTCTACCCATTCT
>DNJG01000106.1 GCA_003489165.1 Nitrospinota bacterium
CGGAATGTGGAACTCGGAATGCGGAATTATAATAACGAAGAAGAAGTAAAAAAATGAGTGAACAGCTTAAAAATAGAACAAAGAAGTTTGCCTTGGAAGTAATTAAATTAGTTGAGCAATTATCTAAAGGGCGGACTACAGATATTATCGGCAAACAATTAATCAGGTCAGGAACATCTGTTGGAGCTAATTATAGGGCTGCGAGCCGAGCAAAATCGCCTGCTGATTTTATTTCTAAAATGGGGATTGTTGAAGAAGAGGCGGATGAGGCAATCTATTGGATGGAGTTATTGGTTGAAAGTGGTTCTCTTAAGTCGGATCAGGTTGAACCTCTAATTAAGGAAGCCAACGAACTTTTGGCGATTACCGTTTCCTCGATTAAAACAGCAAGGAGTAATAAAAAATGAATTCCACGTTCCGCACTCCGAATTCCGCATTAATAAAGGTTTTATTGATTGACGATTCTCCGATTGCCCTCACGATACTTGGGCGGATACTCTTAACTGCACCTGATATACAGGTTGTCGGCACTGCAAAAGATGGTAAAGAGGGGCTTGCTTTAGTCCAACAACTCAAACCCGATGTAATATGTGTTGACCTCCACATGCCTGTCATGGACGGGTATGAGTTTACAAAAGAGTGTATGGCAAAGTTTCCAACTCCTATCCTTGTGGTCAGTGTATCTGTTCAGGAAGGCTCAACTAATATATTTAAGCTTCTTGAGGCTGGCGCCATAGATGTATTTGCAAAGCCGAGGAGCGGTATTGAGTCAGAGTATGACAAGAGGGCTCTGGAACTTATCTCAAAGGTTAGGATGGTTGCAGGCGTTGTGCCTATCCGAAAGCACAAAGGAGTTGGGATACAGGAGTTGGGAGTCGGGAGCAAAAAATTGGATAAGGAAAGGGTTTTCTCCGAACTCGGCGTTATTCGTGTTATTGCTATCGGCGCCTCAACAGGAGGGCCGCAGGCATTGCAGACTATCCTCTCACAGCTCCCTGCAAACTTCCCTCTCCCTATTATATGTGTCCAGCATATTGGAAGCGAATTTGCAACAGGCTTTATAGAATGGCTTGCCACTCAGTGCAGGATAAAGGTAAAGTTTGCACAAACAGGAGAGTCCCCTGAACATGGGACTATCTATTTCCCTCAGATAGAGACTCACTTAAAGATTAACGGAGATGGTAGATTCTTTTCTACAGCAGAGCCTCTCTATGATGGCCACAGGCCCTCAATAACCGTTACAATGAGGTCTGTTGCAGATTATTATAAGAATGATGTAATGGCTATACTCCTTACAGGCATGGGGAGGGATGGTGCTGAAGGCATGCTTTCAGTATTACGGACAGGAGGAATCACAATAGCTCAGGATGAAAACAGCAGTATTGTCTTCGGTATGCCAAAAGCGGCGATAGAGATTGGCGCCGCAAAGTATGTCTTGACACCTGAAGAAATTGTTCAGTTGCTCTTAAAATATTTGGGAGGGTAATATATGGATATTCAATCCGAAATCCAAAATTCAAATTCTAAAATCTTAATCGTAGAGGACAGTGAGATACAGGCGGAGATGCTCAGGAGGGCATTGGTCAATAAGGGCTATTCTGTGAGCATAGCAAAAAATGGGGCTGAGGGGCTTGAGATGGCAAAAAGGGAGAAGCCATTATTAATTATATCTGATATATTAATGCCTGTTATGGATGGCTATAAGATGTGCAGTGAGATAAAGAAGGTAGAAGAATTAAAGAATATTCCTATAATACTTTTAACCCAGCTGACTGAGGGGGAGGATATAATAAAAGGTCTTGAGTCAGGTGCTGAAAATTATATTACAAAGCCCTACAGTGAGGATTATCTTATTGCAAAGGTAGAATCCCTCCTTAATCATGCTGTTACATTTATAAACAGGCCTGACCTTAAGGGTGTAGAAATTATTTATGCAGATAAAGACCATTTGATAAGGTCAAGCCGTGAACAGACATTAAACTTCCTCCTCTCCACTTATGAAAACACTGTTATACAGAACAGGGAATTAACAAAGGCACAACTGGAGCTCAAAACCCTGACAGTTCACCTTGAGGATAGGGTGAAGGAAAGAACTTCTGCACTTACAAAGGAGATAGAGGAGCGAAAAAGGATGGAAGAAGAACTAAGGCAAAAGGTGGAGGAGCTTGAGAGGTTCAAAAATGCAACTATTCAGAGGGAGTTGAGGATGAAGGAACTGAAGGATAAGCTGAAGGAGATGGAGAGGGGGAAATAGAAACGAGGATTGAGGAATGTATTAGAATAGGGGAGGGGTTTTTATCTGGAAGTTGATTTTATGAGAGATAGACAATCTTTTGCATTTATAATTTTAAAGGGTAAATTTGAGTGTTTGGTCAGAAAATGCCTATTCTCTGTTACCAGAGCATCAGCACCTGTCCATTCTACATATGCTGCAATAAATGCGTCTGCCGGTTTTAATCCCTTTAATTCATACTGGACACCCAATTCAAAGGGGACAACAAAGTCTTCGTCTATAGTTGTAAGATTCGTTATAAATCCGATAAATTCTCTGAATTCTTCTGGTGTCAGATGCCTGCCGACTTCCTCTGCAATCAATCTTGGAATGCGAATGGAATGTATTGGAAATGCATCAGAAATTATATCAAGGAGCATCTCACAGGCAGGCTTTTTAAAAGCACCAAAACCAAAAATATATTCGTTGGAGTCAAGAATGAGTAACAAGTTTTTTGTCCCAGATTTCTTCTCTGGTTTTCCTGAGGGCTTCTATTACTTCTTCTTCTGTCATATCAGAGAGAGGATGCTTTCTTTTAGATATAAGTTTTCGCAATTTTGTAAGATGTTCCTTTGCCTTTTTAGTGATTGTTTTTGCCATAATTGTTTCCTTAGTTTTCATGGATTCATGATAAATAATAATGTATCTTATGTCAATAGGAAAAATAGTAACAGTTCATCTGCTACAAAATATTAGACCTGTCTGCGTTACAAAGGCAGGCACGGAGACACGGAGAAAAGTAATCTTTTAATTTATTTATTCTCTGTGCCTCTGTGTCTCAGTGGTTAATTTTCCTCTAAAGAAGGGAGTCAAATGAATGGAAAAAGATAAATTGGCAGATGACAGTAAAGGGAAAATTATAGGTTTTTTTGATGATTGGTGAGGATATTACCCGGCTGAAAGAGAATGAAGAAAAATTAAGGAGGCAGGTGGAGGAGCTTGAGAGGTTCAAAAGGGCAACAATCCAGAGGGAGTTGAGGATGAAGGAACTGAAAGACAGGCTGAAAAAGGTGGAGTCAGGAGGAGGGAGTTTGGATAAGGAAAAGGGATAAGGAAAAGGGATAAGGACACAGGATGATGCTGCGTCTCTACCTCAGTTTTTTCAGAAACTTTTCACTGTCCTTTTTATGGGTGATAACAAGGATGATAACCTCATGAGGATATATCCTGTAGTATGCCCTGAAATCGCCGCTTCGCAGACGGTAGAGGGGCGGGTTATAACCTGTCATCTTTTTAATCCTGCTTTTGCCGAAGGGGAGAGGGGATGTTTCTAAATATGTCTTTATGTCTTTTGCAAGCTGAATGGCGTCGTCTGCCTCAAACAACTCTATCTCACGCCGGGCGGAGGGACTGAATATGACCTTAAACTTTTTTGGTTCCACGGCGTCTTTCCAGTTTCTTTATCAGAGCATCGGCTGCAATGCCGCCGTGTGCCGCATATTCGGCGGCTGCCTCTTCCACCCTCGTTTTAAAGGCAGGGGCATTTTCAATAAGGTAGTCGGCAAGGTCTTCCTCCGTTACATGGTGAAGGATAGCTGTGGGCTTGCCATAGGCAGTAATGATAATGTCCTCCTTAATAGAGGCATTAAGGATATCCATTGTCTGTTGTTTGAGTTCTTTTACACCTGCAAAACGCATAGCGATTCTCCTTTCTCGAAGTTATACAATAGTGTAACTATTTTTGGCAGAGAGTGTCAAGGAGAAAAACAAAGATGTCAAAATTGGTTAATACGCTTCATCATGGGAGCCGATGTCAATGAGAGCAATACAATCGTCAGTTAATTCAAAAACAATGCGTAATTTATATGTTAATGAGCAGGCATATAATCCATGCAAATTGCCTTTGAGCGGATGGGTATGCAAGGTTAAATCAAAGGGGTCATTGACAAGCTTGCCAACTGTTTCTTCGTATGCCACTTTTAAGTGCGGATTTCTTTTTAAGAGTTTTTTTGACTGAAATGATAAAAAATAAACGATATTATGTCAATACAAAAAACAGGGGTAAAAGTTATGCAATTTAATGATAAGATAAAATAAAGGAGATTCAGCAATATGGCATCTTCCTTGCACCGACCGACNNACCGACCGACCGACCGACCGACTATTTTTATAGAAAAATTTTTGAGTGAAATTATGAGATTTAAAATCCGCACAAAACTCCTTATTGCGTTCCTTGCAATTATATTTCCGTTCATTGTTATTGTCGGCGCCATAGTACTCTATAATACAATGACCATCCGCAATGCCTCATTAAAGATAGAGGCGATATCCGAAGAACTGCATACGGTTCTGAGCCTTCAGCTTGCCATAGATAAGTCCCTCATGCCCGGAAATGACTACATCATCACAGGAGACAAAAGATATATTGATGAATTTAATGATGCCTCAAAGGATGTAGAGGATTTAATAGAGAAGGTGGAAAAGATCCTTGTTGTTTTAGGAGGCATGGATACCCCTGAGGTAAAAGAGGAGATGGAGATATTAAAATCTGTCAAGACCGCATGGCAGAATATAAAAGAGGCTTCTCAAAAGATATTTGAAATTCCGAATCCTGTTGGCAATAAAGAAGCGGCAGGGCTTATGGAGGAGATGGATTACAAATGGGCATATCCTGCTATAAAGATGCTTGACAGTTACCATGAAATAGACAGAAAAGAGCATACAGAGGCTATAGAGGAATTATATAGGGCATGGATATTAGCATGGGTAATCATGATTGGAGGTGCGGTTTTACTTATAACTTTCGGTGTTTTCTTTGCCATCTTTTATTCAAGGTTGTTTACGAGACCCATAGAAACCATTCATAACGGTGCTGATGCAATAGCTAAGGGCGATTTCAAGGTGAGGTTTGATATTAAGACAGGGGATGAGATTGAGCAGTTATCAAAGGCAATGAATGAGATGGCTAAACAGCTTGATACCCTTTACCAAAATATGGGTGAAAAGATTGAAGAAGGAATCAAGAAGTTCAGCACCATTACAGAATCGGCAAATGATGCCATTATTGTCCTGACTTCCCCTGATACCATTCATTTCTGGAATAAAAAGTCTGAGGAGATGTTTGGATATAAGATAGATGAGGTTGTGGGAAAGAGTGTGCATGGACTCATTGTCCCGCAGAAGTTCAGAGAGAAGGCAAAAGGTGGCTTAGATAATTTCTTTAAGACAGGGCAGGGTCCTGTTATCGGGAAGGTTGTTGAGGTTTTTGGGATACATAAAGACGGCAGGGAGTTTCCCATTGAACTATCAGTATCTGCTGTCAGGATTGGAGATGAGTGGCAGGCAATAGGGATTATAAGGGATATAACGGAGAGGAAGAGGCTGGAGGAGGGATTTAAGGAAAGCGAAGAGCGGTACCGGGGTATTTTTGAAAAAACGCCTAATGTAATGGTAGTTTTTGATGCCGAGACTTGGCGATTTGAAAATGTCAACCCTGCCGCCATAGACCTTTATGGATATACAGAGGCGGAGTTTCTTTCGTTAACCCCTATGGATGTCTCGGCAGAGGTTGAAAAAACTAAAAAAGCTGTCCAAAATGGTCTTACCGAGAAGTTCGCTCATGTTCCTCTACGCTATCATAAGAAAAAAGATGGGACAGTCTTTCCTATTGAAATATTCATGGGAACCTTTTTTTCCAAAGGGCGTAAAAAGGGTTTTGCAGTTATAGTGGATATGACAGAGGCTAAGAAGGCAGAGGAGGCGATTAAGGAAAGTGAGGAACGGTTCAGGAGGCTTGTTGAATATTCACCACACGGGATTACAGTTCACAGTGAGGGCAGACTTTTATACATAAATCCAATAGGAGCATCTCTTTTAGGTGCTTCAGATGCTAAAGAACTTATTGGAAGGGCAATAATGGATTTTCTGCATCCAGATTACAAGGAAATAGTCAGTGAAAGGATTCGGAAGGTTTTAAATGAGGGAAAAGAGGCGTCACCTTCGGAAGAGAAATTTATCCGACTTGACGGGAGTATTTTAGATGCAGAGGTGAGTGCAGTCTCTGTAATCTATAGCGGCAAACAAGCGGTATTGGTCCATTTTAGTGATATTACTGAACGCAAGGAGGCAGAAAAAACCCTTAATCAGCGTTTTGATGAACTGGAGCAGTTTAGAAAAGTTACAATAAATAGGGAACTCAGGATGGAGGAGCTGAAGAGGAAGAATAAGGAACTGGAGGAGGAATTGAAGATATTGAGGGGGATGAGGTAGTTTTACATTATCATTGCAAAGGCGTCCTGAGCCTGCCAAAGGAAGTCCGAAGCAATCTATGATTCAGAAGATTACTAATGCTGGTGTCTTCTTCTATAGTCTTCTATTAAAGATAATGGAAGGAATAGAAGTGCTATTATAATTATGCCACCAAGAATAATGTAAAGTGGATCCATATTATTTCTCCCTATTTGGAGGAATCATGAAAAAAGCTATCACTAAAACAATACATCCTGTTATTATAATACTTGAAGCAACTGGTACTGTAACTTTTTCTGTAAGAAGTTTACCAATCAAGGCAATGGTAATCAAATATTCAACCACCTTGATTAACATTTTGCCGATTTCACGACGACGGTCATCATGTTTCATCTGATGTAAATATAGCATTTGAATCTTTGAGTGTCAATTTTATTGATAGACTAAAAACAATATGAATAAAGATAATTCTAAATCCCAAATTATAAATCCTGAAATTGAAAGATTAAAGTCCGAGCTTGAGAAGAAAGACGCCGAGCTTCAGTTATTAAAATCGGAAATAGAGGGAAGACAAAATGCGATGGAAGATGAGCGTCGTGCAATGATGTATATGCTGGAGGATGCTAATGAGTCTATTGCTGAGATGGAGAGTGCAAAGAAAAGATTGGAAGAAGAGGTAGAAATTACGAAGCATCTCCTTATGATTGCTGAGGCAATGGCAAACATAACTGATATAGGTAAACTTATATCGCAGGTATTGGAATGTAGTCATAAGATTACAGGGTGCGATATTTGTCTTGCATATCTGTGGGATGTGGAGAGAGAGGCTTTTATACCAAACTACAGTATAGACTTGCCTTACGCTATACTCCCCATATTCAATACAAGCAAGATTAAATATGATGCAGAAATTCTTATAAAGGCATTTGCCAATAGAATCCCGATTATAGAGGAAGCAGGCAATGAGGGTTCGTCTCTATTTCCGTATATTCAGGGTATTAACACAATTACCATAATTCCCTTGTCGGGCAGGAAGGATTTCTTAGGTTTTATCTCTGGCATATACAGAAAAAAGCCTGAGATTACAGAAAAGGACATGAAAGTTATGCAGGGGATATCAAATCAGCTATCAACAGCACTTGAACAGGCTCGGCTTTATAGGGAATCTCTTGACAAATCAATGGAGCTATCCCACAAGATTGAAACTATACAGGTGATGAATGATATTGACAGGAGCATCCTCTCATCCCTTAGAAGCACTGAGATGCTTGAGACAGTTATTATGATGATTGGGAGGCTGATTTTCTGCGACAGGGCAACTGTTGTGCTTGTGGACAAAGAGAAGGATGGTTTTATATACTCAGCAGGATTTGGGACAGACATTGTTCAGAAAGGTGCGGTTGTCCCATTTAAAAATACCAGCACAACAGAGGTCGTAAAGTCAGGCAGGTATCAGTATATAGCGAATCTCAGTGAAATAAAAGGCCTGCTCCCCCTTGAGGAGGGGCTTTTAAAGGAGGGTTTTCTTTCCCATATAAGGATTCCATTGGTTGCAAAGAATGAGATTGTGGGTGTCCTGAACCTCGGCTCAAAGAGACCCTCTGCATTCACACCTGAAGACCTCTCAACACTTGAGAAATTGGCATATCAGATAGGTGTTGCACTTGAGAACTCCCGCCTCATTACAGACCTTGAGGGGCTTTTTATAGGGACGGTCAAATCACTATCTTCTGCAATTGATGCCAAATCAAGATGGACGGCAGGTCATTCAGAGAGGGTTACAAAATTTGCAATAGAAATAGGGAAGGGGATAGGGTTTTCTGAAAAAGAACTGAAGGATCTGGAGATTGCAAGTTTACTTCATGATATAGGAAAGCTTGGAACTTATGAAGCAATACTTGACAAGGCTGGGAAATTGACAGATGAGGAACTTAAGATAATTAAGCAGCATCCGGGTAAGGGTGCAGAGATACTATTGGCGATAAAGCAGATGAAGGATATTATTCCCGGAGTAAAACATCACCATGAGTTTTTTAATGGAAAGGGCTATCCTGACGGTTTGAAAGGGGAGGGGATACCCCTTATGGCAAGAATATTATGCGTTGCTGACAGTGTTGATGCAATGGGGGCGGACAGGCCTTACAGGAAGGGGAGGGCTATGGATGAGATAATTGTTGAACTAAAAAGATGTTCCGGAATGCAGTTTGACCCGAAGGTGGTGGATGTGTTTTTAAATGCAGTCAAACTTAAATCCTGAATTTAGCTTGGCAAGATGTTTTTTAAAAAAAATTGACAATATCATGCCATCATGCTATCATGACTTATAAAAATTAGAAGGAGGATTATAATGTTATCGCAGGAGATTAAAACAATAGGTTCCAGCGGTCAAATATCTCTGGGTAAGGAATACGCAGGGCAGCCGGTGCTTATAGAAGAAATAGAGGAAGGAGTATGGCTTATCAAAACTGCCAAAGTTATCCCTGATAGTGAAATGTGGATTCATGAGGAACCCGCTAAATCTAAAATTGATAAATCTATCAAATGGGCTGAAAAAAATAAGCCAACCGAAACTAATATAGAGAAATTAAGTGGTAAAATCAGATAGGATTCTTTTGGACCTGAATAATCCAACATTTCAAGAAGATTTGTTTGCCCTAGAAAAAAACAATGCCACCCACATGTTAGGAACGCTACACAAAATAAAGAAACTCACATGGACAGAAATATATAGAGATAAGGGATTGCGCTGGGAATTAGTCCAATCAAAAGAAGGACCTGCTGGGCAACGGCTCTATACAATTCGTATCAGTCAAGGATTTCGGGCTTTGGTTTATAGGGAAGGACAATATATGAGGTTTCTTTCACTTCATCCAGACCATGATTCTGCCTATCAGTGATGTTCAAAAAAGATGTTCCCTATCAGTCCCTGTTAAAGATATTTCTTGCTGAGAAGATTCAGGAAGAGTTGTGCTCCTAAGTCTTCCTCATATTTATCCTTTTCCAACCCTGCTTTTACATATATTCCATCAGCCAAGCCTTTATTCCTTTTTCACACTTTTTGATTATAGCTCCGCGGAAAGTTCAATTGACATAACCATTAAATATGTTTATTATTCATTTTTAGACACATGATTATCAATCAGTTATCCTATTGGTATTAACATGTTGAATTATGAAGGATGCGCCCGTAGCTCAATTGGATAGAGCGTCGGACTTCGAATCCGCAGGCTGGGGGTTCAAATCCCTCCGGGCGCGTTAATATTAAACATGGAGTGTAATTATGAGTGAAAAAGATAATCAGATTAATTGGGATAAGATTGCAGAGAAATTTGATATGTGGCTGCCCCAGCTCGCACCGGTCGGTGATGCGCTATTGTCTGTGCTTGATGTTCAAAGGGGTAATAAGGTTATAGATATTGCATCGGGGACCGGAGAGCCTGCGGTTACACTTGCTAAGAAGATGAATGGAAGTGTGGAAATAACAGGTATTGACGCCGCTGATGGAATGGTGAGGGCGGCGAAGAAAAAGGTGGTTAAAGAGTCTCTCATAAATATATCCTTTCAGTGTATGCCGGCAGAGAAATTGATATTTAAAGATGAATCTTTTGACCGTGCAGTATGCCGCTTTGGCGTGATGCTGTTCAATGACCCCCTTCAGGGATTAAAAGAGATATGCAGGGTTCTTAAAAAGGATGGACAATTTGCGATTGCTGTATGGGGCACTCCGGAGACTATGCCGATTATGTATTGGTCATATGAGGTATTTAAAAAAAGGCTGCCGAAGGAAAAACACCCTCCACTTGCAAAGATAACCTCTCTTGGGGCGCCGGGTATTCTTGAAGTTTTGCTAAGTGAAGCAGGTTTTTCAAAATTCATAATAGAGCGGAAGTCATTTAATTATCAATTTGACTCGTTTGATGAATATTGGGACATTGCAGAGGCATCGGATATTTTAAAACAGCAGTTTGATGCATTGCCTGAAAGCGAGCGGGGCAAGATCAGGGACGAAGTGAGATATTTTGCCCGGGATTTTATCCATTCAGGCGGCAGCTTAACCATTCCCCATGAATATCTGTTGGCTAACGGAAAGAAATAAACTCTCATCCATTAAAGTGAATAGCAAATTAACAGACAATATTAAATCTCTCCCATTTGTCAGGACAGTAAAAACTGTATCGGATGAACTTGATGTGGAGGTGTATTTAGTCGGCGGTATTGTCAGAGACATGATAATTGAAGAAGCGGGTGGACTGGAATCTGGAGTCGGGAGTCTTGATATTGATTTTGCTATAGATGGAGATGCACTTCAATTTGGCAAGAGGGTAGGGGATGCTGTAAAGGGGAGCTATTTCCCTCTGGATGAGAAGAGGTCTGTATCAAGGGTGGTGGTCAAGAAGCCAGAAGCCAGAAGCCAGAAACCAGAAGTCTATGAGGAGATTATTTTAGATTTTTCAAAGATAAGGGGTAATAGTATTGAAGACGACCTTAGGTTAAGGGATTTTACAATAAATGCTGTCGCATTAAATCTTGATGACCTGTTTAAAGATGACGCATTGCATTATATAGACCCTACAGGCGGAATTAGTGATATCAGGAATAGGGTAATAAAGGTATATGATAAAGGGGTGATTGATGATGACCCCCTCAGGATGCTCAGGGCTATAAGATTTGAATCTCAATTGGATTTTTTAATAGATGACAAACTGGAGATACTGATAAAAGAAAACGGGTATAAGATAAAAAAAACATCTGGTGAAAGAATCAGGGACGAATTATTTAATATCCTATCAGGTGATAAGTCGCATATATATATCCAGAGATTAAAAGACTTGAGTCTCCTTAAAGAGATTATCCCTGAGATTACCCCCCCATCCATCCCCCCCTTACAAAAGGGGGGAGTAAGGGGGGTGGAGCAGGGGAGGCACCGTAAATATTTTTTGTGGGAGCACTCCATAAATACGCTTAAGACACTGGAGGTGTTAATTGAGAATCTTCAGAGGAAATTTCCTGACAGGTATATGCAGTTATATGAAATGCTTTCAAATGTATTAGAACATGAGATATCAGCTAAAGAGGTATTGAAACTCGCATCTCTAATACATGATATAGGGAAGCCTTTGACGAAGGAGTTAGACAAAAATGGAAATGTGCATTTTATAAATCATGAAAAAATCTCTGCAGATATTGCCGAAAAATTGTGTCGGAGATTGAGACTCGGTAATAATATCTGTAAAGCAATGACTGCTATGGTCAGAAATCACATGATGCCCATTTTGTTAAGTAATGAGAAGAAGGTAGGTAACAGGGCAATCTTCAGATTTTTCAGGGATGCACAAAAGGAAGGCTTGCTTATATGCCTATTAAGCATAGCGGATATTAACGCAACAAGAGGCTCTGGCATCTTTGATGATACTGCTGAAGATATAGAAGGATTGGTTAAGAGGATGATAGATTATTATTTTGAAGACTTTATAAGACAGATAAATTCTCCTCTCATTTCAGGGGATGAGATAATGGAAAGACTCAAATTGAAATCGGGTCCTGAAATTGGAGAGCTGCTTAAAGAAATAGAAGAGCAGAGGGCTGAAGGGATTATTTCTGACAAAGAAGATGCTCTGAAGTTTTTGGAATCTGGTAAGTTTTTAGATGTATAGGAAATTATAAAAATCAGTTTTTTGCTTTTGACTTATTCAATCAGGGTTAGTGAAGCCATGATTCCGACCCCGAGTAATATTGCTGTGAACTGCCTTATGGATATTGATACCTTTACCTCATGCTGGAGTTCGGGTATCAAATCAGACCCTGCAATATAAATGAAGCCTCCTGCAGTAATTGGAAGCATTGCCAGTGAATAACCCTCAATCTGGGGACCTATTGATAGAGAGATAACGGCACCAAGGATTGAAGTCACAGATGATAGAAAATTAAAAAGGAGCGCCTTTTTTAACGAAAGCCCGCTGTGAAGAAGGACGCCGAAGTCTCCGATTTCCTGCGGTATCTCATGGAGGATGACGGCAAGCGTAGTAGTAATCCCTGTGGTGGTACTCACACTATAGCTTGCTCCAATTAGTATTCCATCAACTAAATTATGAACTCCATCACCGATTAAATTCATAGCCGCTACCGGATGCATATGCTTTTCGGAATTAGGTATATGGCAATGCCTCCATCGGATGAACTTCTCCAATATAAAAAAGATAAAGATGCCAAGCATGATATAAAGAGAGGTAGTTAAATTTGTGCCGATTCTCTCAAAGGATTCAGGGAGGAGGTGAATAAAGGCATCTCCGAATAATCCGCCGACTGCGAAACTGACAAGGAGAAGCAATATACTGTTCAGTTTATTCCTATCAAGCGAAAGAAAAAATATTCCAGTCAACGATATTACACTGACAAGAACAACACTTACTATTGTATATATCCATACCTGCATTAAACTTCCCTCAAATGAACTATTTAAGGTTTCATTATTGCCAAACAACTATTCTTTGTCAAATTGTTTCTATTAAAATTCAGCCAATTTTGTTTTGAAAAATAATAGGATTTTGCTATTATAAATTTATATGGACTATAAAACCACTTTAAACCTGCCTCAGACAGATTTTCCAATGAAGGCAAACCTCTCTCAGAAAGAACCTGAAATTTTAAAAAAATGGGAAGGGATGGATATATATAGTGAGATACGGGGTTCCCGCAAAGGAAAGCAAAAATATATTTTACATGATGGACCGCCTTATGCCAATGGACATATCCATCAGGGTCATGCCTTAAATAAAATTCTCAAGGACATTATAGTAAAAATCAAAACGATGGAGGGTTATGACGCACCTTATATCCCGGGATGGGATTGCCATGGCCTTCCCATAGAACATCAGGTTGATAAAGAGCTTGGGCCAAAGAAGAAGGGTATGGCTAAATCACAGATAAGAAAACTCTGCCGTGAATATGCCGATAAATTTTTTAAGATTCAGAGGGAGGAGTTCAAGAGGCTCGGTATCTTCGGTGACTGGGAGAATCCATATCTTACAATGAATTATTCCTATGAGGCAGATATTGTAAGAGAACTCGGTAAGATTATCGAGAATGGCGGACTATATAAAGGATTAAAACCAATCCACTGGTGCCCTGCCTGTAAAACTGCACTGGCAGAAGCAGAGGTAGAATATGAGGAGCATGAATCCCCATCCATATATGTAAAATTCCCTCTCAAGATAAATGGTAAGGACAGATTCTCCTCTCTGGAACAGAAGGATACATCGGTTGTAATCTGGACTACTACCCCGTGGACACTCCCTGCAAACCTTGCAATAGCATTAAATCCCGACTACAAATATGGTGCGGCAGATACAGGTGAAGAGGTCCTAATAATGGCAATTGACCTTTTAGAACAGTCAATGGATAAGTTCGGCTTTGTGGACTATGAGATAATAGATACATTTGAAGGCTCTGAGCTGGAGGGGCTGGTAGCGGAACACCCATTTATGGAAAGGGAGTCCCCCCTGATACTCGGTAGCCATGTAACATTGGAACAAGGGACAGGACTTGTTCACACAGCACCGGGTCATGGGCAGGAAGACTATGAGATGGGGCTAAAATATGGGCTTGATATATATAATCCTGTTGATGATGAGGGTAGGTTTGTCTCCGAGCTTCCATATTTCGGCGGTATGAAGATATGGGATGCAAATAAGTCAATAAATGAAATGCTAAAAGAGGAAGGGTTTCTCCTCAAAGAGGAGAAAATCAAGCACTCATATCCCCACTGCTGGAGGTGTAAAAAACCTGTGATTTTCAGGGCAACACCGCAGTGGTTTATCTCAATGGAAAAAAATGATTTAAGAAAGAAGGCATTAGATGAGATAAACAAAGTGGAGTGGGTTCCGTCATGGGGGAAAGAAAGGATATACCAGATGGTTGAAAACAGGCCTGACTGGTGCATATCAAGGCAGAGGTCATGGGGTGTCCCAATAACCGTGTTTTACTGCAAGGGGTGCAAAGAGACAATCTTCTCGCGTGAGATATGTGAGCATGTGGCAAGCCTCATGGATAAAAACGGTGCTGATGTGTGGTTTGATAAAGATGTAAAAGAGTTAATGCCGTCAGGGATAAAGTGCCATAAGTGCGGCGGGAGCGATTTTGAAAAAGAGGCAGATATTCTTGATGTCTGGTTTGATTCAGGTGTAAGTTATACAGTAGTAGAGAAAAGAAATGACCTTTCCTTTCCATCTGACTTATATTTAGAGGGCTCTGACCAGCACAGGGGGTGGTTTCACAGCTCACTTCTTACATCAGTATCCATAAAAGGCAGGGCGCCGTATAAGTCTGTCCTGACCCACGGCTATGTAGTGGATGGTCAGGGGAGGAAGATGTCCAAATCTCTCGGCAATGTAATTGCACCGCAGGAGGTTATAGATAAATATGGTGCAGAGGTCTTGAGACTTTGGGTATCATCAGAAAATTACAGGGAAGATATAAGGCTATCCGATGAGATTTTAAAAAGGCTTTCAGAGGCATATAGGAAGATAAGAAATACTTTTAGATATATACTCGGCAATCTGTATGACTTTGACCCTTCAAAAAACAGGGTTGAATATGAAAAGATGTTTGAACTGGACAGGTTTATCCTTCATAAACTTCAGGGGCTGATTGAGGAGATAAGAACGGCGTATAGAAACCATGAATATCATGTATTCTTCCATTCATTCCATAATTTCTGTGCCGTGGACTTGAGCTCATTCTACCTTGATATAATCAAAGACAGACTATATACGTTTAGTTCAGATTCGGCAGGCAGGAGGTCTGCACAGACTGCAATCTATGAAATTCTTATGTCAATGGTAAAACTTATGTCCCCTGTCCTTTCTTTTACTGCTGAAGAAATCTGGGGATTTATCCCTGGCAATTCAGCTATCCGGAGCATCCATCTCTCCCAGTTCCCTGACATAAGAAAAGACTGGATTGATAATGAATTATCAGAGAGGTGGGAAAGGCTCCTTCTTTTAAGGGGTGAGGCATTAAAGGCATTAGAGACTGCGAGGAAGAATAAATTAATCGGACACTCACTTGATGCAAAGGTAAGTCTATTCTGCCCTCATGAATTAAGGGCATTATTAGAAGAATATAGGGGGGAATTGAATGCCCTCTTTATAGTATCTGCTGTAGAAATTCTTGACAATAAAAATATTCCTGAATCAGCCTTAAAGAGTGATGGAATAGAGGGTCTGTTTATATCTATATCCCAGGCATCGGGCAAGAAGTGTGAGAGATGCTGGAATTACAGTGAGACTGTCGGTAAAAACGCTGAACATCCTGCTGTATGCAATAGGTGTGTTGATAATTTAAAATAGCAATGAGCAATAAATATTCTCCTTTAATTATTACTCTTTTTGTAATTGTAATTATTGACCAGATTACAAAGTTTTATATAGCAGGCAATTTTGAACTCCACCAATCCGTAGAAATAATCAGGGGTTTTTTTAATATTACATATATAAGGAATGCAGGTGTGGCATTCGGAATGTTTTCTAATTTAAAAGGTTCATTTATCCCGATAATCTTTATAGCTATTTATATTGTTGCAATAATCTCTATTGTCATATTATACAGAGAAACTCATGGGTATAGCCATATAGCCCTTTCCCTCATCTTCAGTGGTGCAATTGGGAATCTGATAGACAGAATATTCAGGGGGGAGGTTGTTGACTTTCTTGATTTTCACTGGCAGAATTACCACTGGCCTGCATTTAATGTAGCAGATTCATGTATAACAGTGGGTGTAGGGCTTTTAATGATAACGCTGGTAAGAACCAAAATACCCAATGACCAAATTACAATAACCAAATAAGCTCCAATAATCAATAAACATATTTAAAGAATTTGATTTTGGTAATTGGTTATTATTTGGTATTTGGAATTTGGTTATTGATTATTAATTATTATTATGCATCCAATACTTTTTAAAATAGGACCAATAACGATATATACATACGGCGTGCTTATAGCCACTGCCTTTTTCCTCGGACTCGCCCTTGCCGCAAGACAGGCAAGGGTAGAAGGTGAAGACCCTCAAAAGATAATGGATTTGAGTTTTTACATACTCATATCGGCAATTGCAGGGTCAAGACTATTGTATATTGTGGTTGAATATAAAGAATACATATCCAATCCTTTAAGAATCTTTAAAGTATGGGAGGGCGGGCTTGTATTCTATGGCGGTTTTATAATAGCTATGGCAGTAGTTATCATTTATATAAAAAAGAATGAAATGAGCCTCTGGAAGGTCGGTGATATCCTGGCACCATCTGTAGCGATTGGACAGGGGGTCGGAAGATTGGGATGTTTCTTTGCAGGGTGCTGTTACGGGAGAGAGACAGATGTCCCATGGGCGGTTATCTTTAAAAATCCAAATACACTGGCACCGATGGATGTTCACCTCCACCCGACACAGCTTTATGATTCTGCAAACGGATTTATTATTTTCGCCATACTTCTTATTTTGCGGAAATTTAAAAAATTTGATGGACAGTTATTCTGGACATATACACTCCTTTACGCAGTCGGAAGGTTTATTGTAGAGATATTCAGGGGTGATGAGAGGGGGTTTGTTACTGCAAGTCTATCAACATCCCAATTTATAGCAATCCCTTTATTCGCCGTATCAATTGTTATGCTGATAAAACTTAAAAGGCGGAAGATTGAAGGCTGAAAGGGGTTAAGAGGATTTTTGTAATCCTTTGTTGAGCCGAAGACTAATGAATGTTTCATCTCCAAAATATCATAATGTCAGGCAACAAAATAATGGCAAATAAAGAAGAGATAACAACATGAGGAACACACAGCATAAATTGAGGTATTTTATTTTTACACTCCTTATTTGTGCAGGAATTTCTTTTCAACAAACAGCAATTGCATCAGATGGAATTGAAAAATCAGGAGATGCGATTCTAATCCTAATTCCGACTATTACATATGGCACAACATTTTACTTGGAAGATTCAGAAGGACGTTCACAATTTTATAAATCATTTTTAACAAACTTGGGAGTAACATATGGATTGAAGAAAACAATAGATAAAAAGAGACCAGACGGTTCAGATGAATCATTTCCATCTGCACATGCATCAGTATCATTTCAAGGTGCTTCATTTATTCATAGAAGATATGGCTTGAAATATGCTGTTCCTGCTTATATCAGTGCATCTTTTGTTGGATATAGCAGGGTTGAATCAAATAATCACTACACAGAGGATGTAATTGCTGGGGCAGTAATCGGTGTGATTAGTAGTTTCTGCTTTACCAATCCATATAAAGGATTCATGATTACTATGACTGCTAATAATGGTTTTTATGGATTAAGCCTCAATAAGAATTGGTAAAATACCTAACAAAGTTTTCAATGGCTGGGGGGTCTGCATATCAGTGAACTTGTTTATTTTCTTTTACCTCTTCTTTGCTTATGCTGTTGAAGAGCAGGGTATTCTGCCCCAAATTTTATAAATGGCTTCAATAAAATCAATCCTCATATCTCATGATTCTGTCAACCAGAGAATAGATAAATTCCTATCCTTCCATAATTCAACATTATCACGCTCATTCATCCAGCGATTGATTGATAAAGGCAGTATAACAGTTTCTGGAAAAGCTGTTAAATCAAGTTATAAACTAAGAAGCGGGGATTATATAAAAATAGAGATTCCTGAATTAGAACCCCTCAGTGTAAAACCGGAACCAATACCGCTTGACATTGTATATGAAGATGAATCTGTAATAGTTATAAACAAACCTGCCGGAATGGTAGTCCATCCTGCTGCGGGAAATTATTCCGGCACACTTGTAAATGCACTTCTTTACCATTGTAAAAATACCCTATCAGGAATAGGTGGTGTAGAAAGGCCTGGAATCGTCCACAGGCTTGATAAAGACACATCAGGACTGCTTATGGCGGCAAAGAGTGATTTTGCACATCACCACCTTTCAAAACAGCTTAAAGATAGAACAATTGTCCGTAAATACCTTGTATTGGTTAGAGGGGACATAAAGGCAGATTCAAAGAAAATTGAGATGCCGATTGGAAGGCATGTATCGGACAGAAAGAAGATGTCTGTAAAAACAAAGAAAGGACGGGTGGCTATAACTGAATTTAATGTAATAGAAAGATTTGGTAATTATACACTATTAGAAGTAAAACTTAAAACAGGCAGGACACATCAAATTCGAGTCCATCTCTCTGCGATCGGCCATCCGGTTGCAGGGGATAGGGTGTATGGAGGGAGACAGAAGACAGACGACAGAAGACAGACGACAGAAATTAGAAGCCAAATTTCCATCCAAAGGCAGATGCTTCATGCCGCCATACTCGGTTTTATCCATCCAAAGACAGGGAAATATTTAGAATTTAATGTCCCTATTTCTGATGATATGAATGGTATTTTGAATTTTTTGAGGGGAAAGGTTAACTTTGATTGAAAAACAGCTTAAGGTTTAGGTTAAGCCCTGAATCAAGTTCAGGGCTCAACCTTAACTTAATCTTTCAAAATATAATTACCTTACTGCATCTTTTAATGCTTGTCCTGGTTTGAATTTTGGAACTTTTCTGGCAGAAATCTTTATTGTAGCCCCTGTTGCCGGGTTTCTACCCATCCTTGCAGACCTCTTGCTAATCCCGAATGTGCCAAAGCCAACGAGTGTTACACTTTGTCCCTTTTTAAGTGATGCCTTTACTCCATCAGTGAATGCATTAAGCGCCTTCTCTGAAGCAGCCTTACTAAGCCCTGCGTCCTTTGCAATTTTTTCTACTAAATCAGCCTTATTCATCTTCTTATCCCCCCTTTCGTTAATGGATTTTAATGATTTTTATTTCTGTTAGTTTTACACCCTGAACCACTTATCTGTCAAGCTTTTTTTAACTTTTTTTTAATATTGAAAATCCTTGCTCTTAAAAATACCCTCTGCTATTATTTATTTATGAAGATAATTGTTGAATCATCCAATCTAAATGGTAGCATAAAGATACCTGCCTCAAAATCCCACACTATAAGGGCTGTATTCATTGCATCTCTTGCAGACGGTGTTTCAGAGGTAATAAATCCGTTAGAATCTGCTGATGGACTTTCTGCCGTAGAGGCATGCCGCTGTCTTGGTGCAGAGATTAAATTGCTTAATGATAAATGGATTGTCCATGGAACCGGCGGCAACATCAGGGCAGTAAAAAAAAATATAGATGTGGGAAATTCAGGGACTACTGCAAGATTCTGCACAGGCTCGGCATCTCTGGGAAAAGGGTTAATAACTATAACCGGAGACGCTCAGACAAGAAAAAGGCCCATGCAGTCTTTGATTGATGCACTGAATAATCTTGGTGCTGATATAAAATCCATAGAAAATAATGGAAGGCTCCCGATAACTGTAAAGGGGAGATTGAGAGGAGGGAAAACAGAGGTCAGCGGTATGACATCACAGTTTATCTCAAGCCTTCTGGTAAATTGCCCCCTATCCGACGGCAACTCAGAAATTCATGTGAAGGACCTCAATGAAAAACCGTATGTCGGCATTACCTTGTGGTGGCTGAATAAACAAGGGATTAAATACAGACAGGAGAACCTTGAAAGATTTTTTATAAAGGGTAAACAATCTTATAAACCTTTTAAAGAGACAGTCCCCGCTGATTTCTCATCTGCCACATTTTTTCTCTGTGCAGGTGCTATAACTGACTCTGAAATAACACTTAAAGGGCTTGATATGGAGGATACGCAGGGTGATAAAAGGGTAGTCCATATATTAAAAGATATGGGTGCAAATATTGACATTACAAAAGAAAGGATTAAAATAAAGGGTGGAAATTTGAGAGGGATGGAGATAGATATGAATGATATACCTGATGCACTCCCTGCCATGTCTGTGGTTGGCTGTATTGCAGAAGGGAAGACAATTCTAAGAAATGTCCCTCAGGCAAGGATAAAAGAGACAGACAGGATTGCAGTGATGAAAGAGGAACTCTCAAAGATGGGTGCAGATATTGAGGAACTCCCTGACGGGCTGATTATAAGAAAGAGCAAATTAAGAGGGGCAAAGGTGAGCAGTCATGGAGACCACCGTGTAGTAATGAGTTTATCAGTTGCAGGGCTTGCCGCAGAGGGGATTACAGAGATAGAGACTGCAGAGGCGATAAATATCACATTTCCAAATTTTGTAGATTTGATGAAAAACTCTGGAGCTAAAATAAAATTAATTTAATGATTCAATTTTTAACCTTCTAACAATGGTCAAATTGCTATTGACAGGAGTATTCAAACCTTTCGGTGTTTCCGACGAATACGGTGAAGCGTTGTGTACGATGGAACTCCTTAACAATCAGGTTACGCGGGAACAGGGGATACACTCGCCTCGCTCCAACAATCCGAGTTTTGGTTTATACCTGATGGCGGAAAATCTTGATATTCCCGCAACTGTTTTGGACTTTCCATCTTGGAACGATTTTACTAAAGAAATTACAAAAGGGAATTATACGCATGTAGGCATTTCGTTCATAGTGCCGAATGTGCTTAAGGCAAAGCGGATGGCTGAATACATCCGCAGGGAGTCGCCGTCAACAAAGATAATAGTAGGCGGACACGGGGCGGCAATCCCGAACCTGCGGGATATTCTGGATTACGACGAAGTATGCCGCGGCGAAGGGGTAGCATGGCTGCGCAGATATTTCGGCGAAGATGTAAAAAAACCGATTAAACATCCAGTTATTTATTCGGCGGTGAGAAAATTCGTCTACGGGGCGCCTATATTGGACATGGCTGGAATTATCCTTCCTGGCGTCGGATGCCAGAATTCCTGCAGTTTCTGCGCGACATCACACAAGTTTGAAAAACAATACACTTCGTTTTTAAAAACCGGCAGGGAGATGCTGGAAGCCTGCAAAAAAACCGCTAAAAAGCTAAGGGTTAAAGATTTCGGCGTGATGGACGAGAACTTTCTTAAAAGTCCGGTGCGAGCCAGACAGTTCGTTGATGAGATGGAAAAAGAGATGAAGGCATATACCTTTAGCATCTTCTCTTCGGCGGATGCAGTTACAAAAATAGGAGTTGATTTTCTTGTCCGAATGGGTGTGAACTTCATCTGGATAGGCGTTGAGTCCAAATGGAATGTATTTGAAAAAACTCACGGCGTTGACCTTTTCAAGCTGATTAAAGACCTGCAAGACCATGGCGTAACTGTCCTTGCCTCCACGATTCTGTTCATGGACCATCATGATAAATTCACGATTGAGGAAGATATAGACTGGGCTATAAGCTTGAAATCCGATTTACTGCAGCTCATGCAGTTTGGACCCATTCCCGGCACACAGCTTTACAAGGATTACGAAACGGAAGGAAAGCTTTTCATGGATATTCCATGGCCCTCGCAGCACGGGCAGAACCAGATATGGTTTCACCATCCGCACTTTACCTTGCCGGAGACTTCGCATTATTTAAAAAACGCTTTTGTAAGAAAATATCAAACGGACGGTCCCGGCGTTTTGAACATGGCTCATACGGCTATTAAAGGTTATCTTAAATTGATGGAAGACATTAAAGACCGTGAAGAAAAAGGGCTTGTGTGGTGTCCGAAAACACTTTCATATATTCCGCATCCCAATCCGAAACCTGACGAGTTTATGAAACTTCGCCTTGATTCATGGCGGGAAAACGCTCTTCGATTCCGACCGATACTTTCCACCGCACTTAAATATGCTCCAAATGAAAAGGTGGCGGAAAAATGCAGGATGATAATGAATCTTTATGACAAGGTCTTCGGCAAACTAACTATAAAGGAAATGGCTTTGGAGGTTGTTGTAAAAACATTTGCAATTTTGGAAAATAAGAAATATAAAAGAAACGGTTCAATTATGAGGCAGCCGAAAATGAAAAGAGCTGAGTTTCCGGATAGAAGAAATGGATGACATAAATCATATACACTTATTTAAGGCATGATAAACTGTTACATATAAACATTAATACAGGAGGTTTGTATGAGTAATGGAAAAGTGACAAAGCTTGATGTAAGAGTTATTCCGCCACATGAAAGGCATCCAAAAAGAATATTTGATATCTGGGATAAATTGAATGTCGGTGATACTCTCCAGATAATAAATGACCACGACCCGAAGCAGCTCCACTATATGTTTGAGGCACAATATGAGGATTGTTATAAATGGGAATATGAAGCTGAAGGTCCTAAGGATTGGATTATCAATCTTACAAAGACCGGAGCTAAAAATTCTTCAAATTCTGATTTAAAAAACAGGGTGGAATCGGCATTAGATGGAATCCGTCCAAATCTTCAAATGGACGGCGGTGATGTTGAGCTTGTGGACATTGATGAGGCTCAAAAGACTGTGAGTGTCAGGCTTGTTGGTGCATGCGGGACATGCCCATCTGCAATTTTTACATTAAAGGCAGGCATTGAAGCGGCAATCAGAGAGAGAGTGCCGGAGATAACAGAAGTTATATCAGTGTAAAGGAACAAAAACCTAATTTTCTTAGGAAATCAGGAATACAGGAATATTTTTTCATGACTTCCTGAATTCCTTAGAGTTTTTATAATTTCCTATCCCTTTACCTTAAATCTGTATCCCCTCCATTTTTAACATCCTCATCTTTAAATCTATTCCGCCATGTGCAGTAAATCCACCCATTTCACCGTCTACCCTTATAACCCTATGACACGGTATAAGTAAAGGAATCGGATTTCTTGATAAGGCACCTCCAACAGCCCTTGAGGCATCAGGCAGACCAATTTTCTTTGCAACCCATTTATAGGTCTTTACCTCGCCATAAGGTATAGTCCTTGTAATCTCATAGACCTTTTTTTGAAAGTCTGTCGTGCAGGACAAATCCAAAGGGAAATTAAAATTAATACTTTCTCCATCAAAATATCTTTTGATTGAGTCTTCAACAGCTTTATTTTTTTTATTTTTGGCAATTAATTGCTCATGGCTTATAGCCGATACAATTTCATCTTTTGCCATGCCGGGCAGGATAAACTTCACTACACCATTTTCAGATAATACAATTCCGCATAATCCAAAAGATGTATTGAAAATAGAATAGTTGCAGGTTATTTTATCTTCCAATTTTTTAATTTCTCAAGAAACTTATGGTCTGTGAGGTCGTAGTGTATCGGGGTGACAGAAACCATATCGCTTTTTATCGCACCGCTGTCTGCATCGCTGTCTTCATCAAAGAATAGCATCTCTCCCCCCTGCCAGTAATAGGTATGCCCCCTTGGGTCTATCCTCTTGTCAAACTCCTCCCTGAATCTTGAGCTCCCCTGCCTTGTAAACACAACGCCTTTTATCTTATCTGAAGCAATATTGGGAACATTTACATTCAGGAGTGTCCCCTCGGGAAGCCCATTTTCATGTGTAGTAAGGGCTAATCGTTTTGCAAAATTTGCAGCAAAAGAAAAATCTGGGTTTATAAATGTAGCAAGGGATATTGCAATAGACGGTATCCCGAGGATTGTCCCTTCTGTTGCTGCTGATACTGTCCCGGAATATATTACATTTGTGGCAATATTTGCACCAAGATTTATGCCTGAAATAACCATGTCCGGCGGGTTTTTTAATATGGCACGAACAGCTATCTTTACGCAATCCGCAGGCGTGCCATTCACTGCATAACCGATGAATTCCCCATTTCTTTCAACCTCCCTGACCCGTAAAGGGTCGGATAGGGTAATGGCATGTCCCACAGCACTCTGCTCTGTCTCGGGTGCAACAACAATTACATCGGCAATCTCTTTTATGCTCTCTCTAAGAGTTGTCAAACCCTTTACGTTTATACCATCATCATTTGTTAAAAGTATTTTCATTTTTTAGGAAATTATAAAAATCAGCCACAGAGGCACGGAGACACAGAGAAAAAACCAATCTTTTTGACACAGATGGACACTGATTATTTATGATTTTTATGTTTCTTGTTTTCTGTGTTAATCATAATTTATCTGTGTCTTTCAGTGTCTTCATTTTTTGAGTCTTTCTCTGTGCCTCTGTGTCTTGGTGGTTAAAATTAGGTTATTGTTCTTATTTTATTTATAATATCATACATAACATGCATTTTAAAAATATGTTTGCGATTCTGAAAATAGCTATATACTTTTCCATAATAATCCTCGCCTTAAGCTTCGTTCTTGTCTATTCAAATACCCATCCTACAACTTATCCACTTAATATACCGCCTTCTAATTATGGGATTAAATTTGAGACTGTAGAGTTTACGACACCTGATAAAATTGTTTTAAAGGGATGGTTTATAAAATCAGTAAGCAGTAGGCAGTATGAAGCAGGCAGTAAGAAGCCGGTCATAATAATCTGTCATGGACTTGGGGCAAATAAGTCTGATTTTACAGAGCTGTCCTCTTATCTATCAAAGGCAGGCTATCATGTCCTTCTCTTTGATTTCAGGGGTCATGGCGAAAGCAAAGGTAATTCATCAACACTCGGATTTTTAGAACAGGATGATTTAAGGAGTGCTATAGATTATGTGAAATCCCAAAATGATGCAGACATCGGCAGGATTGGTGTGTATGGCTTTTCACTCGGTGCGGCAGTTGCAATATTAACAGCTGCAGAATCAAAAGACATTAAAGCAGTTATATCTGACAGTAGTTTTACATCCCTGAAGGTTCAGGGTGAGAGATTGTTAAAATCCTCACTCCTTCCGAAGTTCCCATTTTTTTATGCAGCGACATGGATATACGAGATTATGTTTAAAACAGATATTGAAAAAGTAGCCCCTTTAAATTTCATAGAAAAAATATCACCAACCCCAATATTTATAATTGGAGGCGAAGGGGATAGCCAGATGCCAGCATCAGACGCGGAGGAGCTTTTTAAAAATGCCAGAGAACCAAAATCCTTATGGATAGTTAAAGGTGCATCTCACGGAGGGACTGTTATATCTGCCGGCAGGGAGTATGAAAAAAGGGTAATTGAATTTTTTGATAAATATCTTAAAGAACAAAAACCTGATTAGACACAGAGGTCACAGAGAAAGGCAAAAACAAAAAAGATTAAGGAGAAAGGGAGAACAGGGAGAGATTGAAAAATCCAAATAACAAGTAACAAATTCCAAACAAATACCAAATTCAAAATTTCAAAAACTGAAAATTTTTTGTTTGGTTATTGAATTTTGGTTATTGTAATTTATTTGTTATTTGGTGCTTGTAATTTGTTATTTATTCTTACCCCTTTTCCTAATTTCCCCATTTCTCCTTATTGTTTTCCTCTGTGTCTCCGTGCCTCTGTGGCTGATTTTTATAATTTCCTATATATTTAAAAACTTTAATTTGTTTTTAATGTTCTCTCATTTATAATATTTTTTATGAAAAGAAATAATACATTTGAGAAGGTTCTTATTGTTTTGGTATTTATCGCTACATGTATTGTCGGCTTTGAGGCATTCACACAGAAACATCTTCAGGAAAACAGCATATTGCATTTCCTTCACCAGCACGGATACCTGAATAATTACCAAATAATATATGAGCCAAGTAAGGGTATCTGGCATGCTGTCGGGTGGACAGGCTCATCAATGATGATTATCATGATGCTCTACAGTGTTAGAAAGAGGTTTTCAATATTTAACTCATTAGGCTCATTACGTCACTGGCTATCGGCACATATATTTTTAGGGATAATGGGGCCCATTCTTGTAACCTTTCATACAACCTTTAAATTCGGCGGAATCATAGCCACAAGCTTCTGGTGTATGATAGTCACTGTGTTCTTTGGAATAATGGGAAGATATATCTATGTGCAGATTCCAAGAGACCTGTCAGGAACAGAGCTTGAAACCAATGAGATAGACAAGATTGCAGAATCACTTGATATAAAGTTAAGTGAGTATTTAAAGAATGTTAATATAGCAGACCTGTTTAAGGAGATAAGTATTGCCGATGAAAAGGCAAAGTCCCTTAATGTGATAAGCGCCCTTTTCTTTATGATAAAAACTGATATTAAAAATCTATACAGGATAACTCACCTTAAAAATGTAATCAGAAGCCGCTATCATTTAAAGGGGAGAGTAAGGAAAGAAATTATAGCACTGTTAAAGAAAAAGGCTTCACTCATAAGGCAGAAGAATTTTCTTGCAACATCACACAGACTTCTTCATTACTGGCATGTCTTGCATGTCCCGCTTGCCATAGTAATGTTTCTCATCATGTTTTTGCACATCATAGTCTATTTTTTATTCGGCACTTCTCACAGGACATAAAGTATTCAGTTATTCTAAATTGGCGGGAAGATAAAAATGGAAGGTTGTTCCGACACCTGCTTTAGAATCAACAGTGATTAATCCTTCATGTCTGTTTATAATTGAATAGCAGATTGAGAGACCGAGTCCCATGCCCTTCTGGGCACCTCTATCCTTTGTAGAAAAATATGGGTCAAAAATCTTTGATATATTTTCTTCTGATATCCCAATTCCGTTATCCGATATTGATACCTTTAGGTATTTACCTTCTTTTATTGGAAGGTTGTCATTTTTACTGGCTGTAATATTCTCCGCCATTACCTTAATAATTCCTCCATTCGGCATTGCCTCAATAGCATTTATAACAAGACTCCTTACCACCTGTTTAATCTGCAAGCTATCTGCTTTGACTGGATAGAGATTATCAGTAATGGCAAATTCACAGGTAATTTCTGAATCGCTTGGTATTACAAGGCTTACAGTTTCCTTTAAAATCCCTGACATTGCAATTAGTTCCTTTACAGGCTCTCCGCCTCTGGCAAATGTGATTAACATGCCTGTCAATTCCTTTGCCTGCATACATGCATCCTCTGATTGTGTGAGTTTTTTTAAAACCTCATCTTCAGAAGAAAGATTTTTCTTTGACAGATACATCTTTGAGAGAAATATATTACCCAAAATTACAGTTAGTATGTTATTAAAGTCATGGGCAATACCGCCTGCAAGTATGCCGATTGAATCAAGCTTCTGTTTCATCTGGAGTTCATTTTTCTTGTTGAGTTTTTGCATTTCGTCCTGCATCTTCTTCAAGTCGGTTATATCGCGGACTATTCCCACCATATAATTATTTTCCATTATGTTCAAAAATTTAACATTCACCCAGACTGGAAATGTCGTTCCATCTTTACGCTTATGCAAACCTTCTAAAAGCATATACCCCTTTTCTCTGACCTCGTTGACATGCTTATTCCATGAAAAATTATCAGGCAAAATCGCTTCAATATCTGTAACTTTCATATTAAACATCTCTTTTCTTGTATATCCTAAATTACTGCAATACTTATCATTGACATAAATGAAATGGCTTGTCCCGGGGTCTACAATAACTACAGCATCATTTGTTTGATTTATTATGTTCTTAAATAACTGCAAATCTTCCAGAGTTTGCCTGTATTCTGTAATATCATGGCTCACACCAACAAGCCCGATTATATTTCTATGCTCATCATAAACAGGAGATTTTATAGTATCAAAAAACATCCTCTTTCCATCTTTGCCTATGCAAGCTTCTTCAGAACGGAGAGTCCTCCCTGTCCTAAAAACCTCCTTGTCGCTAATACTGCAGCATTTAGCCAAATCAGGGGGGAAGATTTGTTCATCTGTTTTCCCGATAATATCTCCTTCCTTAAGACTCGCTAATTCCTCAAATGCTTTATTAACAGCAAGATTGCGTCCTTGAGCATCCTTGAAATAAACTATATCCTTTATAGTATCAAGTAAGATTTTATGATGTATATCCATCTCTATCTGTGATTTTTTTTTCATTTTTCATGCCATCCTCCTCTCTTTATAATAAAAATATTTGATTGCTATATTATCAGCAGACTAAACATAATTCAGTTTTAATATTTCTTCAGGGACATCAAATCCATTTTCAACCGGGAACCTTCCGTTAAGCACTATTGCTATTCTCCTTATCCTCTTTGATGACGTGAGATTATCCGTTCCTACAGGGTCATACTTAAGGCATAATGATGAGTAAGGATTTTTCAAAAGAGATACTACCATATTCAGAGACAGCCTATTCAAGAATTCAATATATTTCTTTTCCACATCCCATCTGGAGCTTTTTGATACCATTGTTACAGCCTTCTGCCAGAGTGTAATATCATTTACATTAATCGAATGGGAATATAATCTTTTCTTGGTATTAAATGATATTATTTTTTTCTTTATTATATCCTGCATAAATTCATCATTATGG
>DNJG01000128.1 GCA_003489165.1 Nitrospinota bacterium
ACTACAGCTAAAAAAGACAGGCAATGATATTGTTAATGTTGTCGGCGGGAGGGAGATTCATCCCATTAATGTGCGGGTTGGCGGTTTTTATCGTGTGCCGACAAAAAAAGAGCTAAATGCACTTGTTGAGAAATTGAAGTGGGCGAGGGATGCAGCCCTTGAGACAGTCAGATGGACTGCAAAATTTAATTTTCCTGAGTTTGAGCAGGACTATGAATTTGTATCTTTGAGGCATCCCGATGAATATCCATTTAATGAAGGGAAGCTTGTCTCAAGTAAGGGGCTTGATATAAATATTAAGGAGTATGAGCATCACTTTGAGGAGGAGCATGTCTCCCATTCCAATGCCCTACAATCCGTCCACAAGGAAAGGGGCGAATATTTTGCAGGACCACTTGCGAGGTTTAATTTAAACTTTGATAAATTATCTCATATTGCTCAGGAGGCAGCGAAGGAAGTTGGAATCATGAAGGGAGTTTGTAATCCCTTCAAGAGTATTATTGTCCGCAGTATTGAGACTCTGTATGCGTGTGACGAGGCACTTAGGATTATAAATCAGTATGAGCCTCCTGAAAAATCTTGTATTGATGTAATACCCCGTAAAGGCATCGGATTTGGATGCACTGAGGCTCCTCGCGGGCTTTTATACCACCGCTACAGCATTGGTGACGACGGCTTAATAAAAGACGCAAAGATTGTCCCTCCTACATCTCAGAACCAGCGTATGATTGAAAACGACCTCCGCACTTTTGCCTCATCAAACATTAACCTGCCCAAAAATGAGCTTACATGGAAATGTGAGCAGACTGTCAGAAATTACGACCCCTGCATCTCCTGCGCCACACACTTCTTAAAAATAGATTTTGAGGAAACAAAAACTTAATTTAGCCACAGACTTACACAGACTAAACAGAACAAAAATTTAATTAACCACAGATTAACACAGATTGACACAGATAAATGCAATTAACCCAGATTATGCATTAACTACAGATAAACACAGGTAAACACTGATAAAACAAAAACTTATTATACTTCCTCTTTCACTTAAAAAGTGAAATATATCTTTTTCTAATTCATTGAATAACCTGTGTTAATCTGTGTTTACTTGTGTTTTCACGCATTTTTTGGATTTATAAAAGAAGGCAAAGATGTCTATGTTTATTTCAATAATGATGCAAATGGCTATGCTGTAATAAATGCAAAAGAGTTAATGAAAATAGTGAGTGTGAAATAGAAAAAAAGTGAAACTTCCTCTCCCCTTGTGGGAGAGGGTTGGGGTGAGGGGTTATTTTAAATGAAGACTGAAAGGCAAATATCCTCTGGCGGTGTTGTATTCCACAGGATTGATGACAAAATAGAAATTGCCCTTATAGCTGTGAAAGGTGGCACTGTATGGTGCCTTCCAAAGGGTCTTCTTGAAAAAGGGGAGGGCTTAGCCCGTGCAGCCCATAGAGAGGTAAGAGAGGAGACAGGAGTAGATGGAAGAATTTTAAAACTAATAGACTATATCAAGTATTTTTATGCCCATAAGGATAAAGGCAAGACAATAAGATATTTAAAGATAGTCTATTTCTTTCTTATGGAATACACGAAAGGCAATGTAAGGAATCATGACTTGGAGGTTGATGAGTGCAAGTGGTTTCCCATAGATGATGCGATAAAGATGATTGAGTATGATGATGAGAAGGAGATACTAAAAAAGGCAAAGAGGATGATATTAAGGAAGCCCATCAGTGATATTACATAAGACCAAGAAGGGGACAGAGGATTCTTAGTCCAATTAATATAACAAAGAAACTGATTATATCCAGCACAATACCTGCCCTTATCATGCTTGTAATGGGCACTCTTCCAGAGCCATAGACTATTGCATTTGACGGAGTAGAGACAGGGAGCATGAATGCCATACTTGCACCGAGACATACACCTATTGCAGGCGGAATCCCGCTCACACCTGCTGTATTTGCCACAGAAATCATAAGAGGAACAAGCATATTCGACGTAGCGGTGTTTGATGTTACCTCTGTTGTAATAATTGCAAGTCCGATTGCTACTGCTGTGATTCCCCAGAGTGTATCCACTCCTGTAATTTTAAGAAGTATATTTCCCATGAAATCTGCAAGTTTTGTTGAGAACATCAGTCCGCCAAAGGAAAGCCCGCCACCAAATAATATTATTGTCCCCCAGTCTATCTTTACTGCCTCACTCCATGTGATAGTAAATTTCCTGTTTTTCCAGTCAACAGGTGTGAGGAATAATATGAGAACAGCTATTAGTGATACAACCTCTTCATGTATATGGGCATCAAGTAATTTATAGATATTTGATTCAGTGCCAAATATAGCAGCTACTATTCCGGGCAATATCCAGAGGGTAATTGCAATTATAAAGGCAGCAAGTGTATTTTTCTGTCCTCTTGTCCATGTCCCCATTTCAGTCCTCCTTTGTTTTATAAAATCTGATAACCCTTTTATTTCTTTTATAGGGGGCTTATAAATTGAAAACATGTATATAAGCATTAAAAATATCATAGTAATCATTATTGGGAATGCCATAGTCATCCATAAGAAGAAGGGAATTTTTACCCCGATAATCTTATCTATCATGCCTATTCCTATAAGATTTGGCGGTGTTCCTATCGGTGTCCCTATGCCTCCAATAAGTGCGGCATAGGCGATAGTTAGCAGGAGTCCCACTTCAAACCTTGACCTTCCGCCTCCTGAAAGTTGATTGACAGTTGCCAATATTCCTAATGTAATGGGATACATCATTGCAGTGGTAGCACTATCACTTATCCACATCGAAATAAATGCAGGTATAATTGCAATTGCAAAAAATACCCTGTAATAACTGTTGCCGACCCATGATAGAGAAAGGATGCTTAATGCTATGCGGTAATCAAGTTTATGTGCCTTCATAGCCTCTGCAAGCATGAAGCTTCCAATGAATAGAAATATTATGGGATGGGCAAATGGGGCAAATACAGTTTGAGATTTTGCAACCCCTAAAATAACGCAGAGTATAGCACCAAGAATAGCAGTAACAGGTATTGGTATTGCCTCACCAACCCAGTAAATTAAAACAATACCAAGGACAGCACTTAACCTGTGTGCCTCAGTGGGGAGGAAGGGCATAGGAGTGAGGAGGATTATAAGAAAGACAATAGGACCAAGGAAGAGACTTATTGTCTTTCTATACAGTTCAAATTTCCTCTCCCCCTCAGAAATCACCTCTTCTATTTCGTAGTGTTCAGACATGAATAATTATAGTAGGCAGTATGCAGTAAGCAGTAGGCAGTATGCTATACAATGGTCTGATATAATTGCTTACTGCTTACTCCTTACTTCTTACTTTATTGTTTTAGTCCCTCGGTATCTCAAGCATCCTGTCAAGCGCCCTTTTGGCTGGGATTCTTATTTCTTCCGGAACTTTGACTATATTTTCCATGTCCCGTATGCCGGTATATACATCCTCAAGGGTTGTAAGTTTCATGTTGGGGCATATCAGCTTGTTGGAGCATAGGTAGAATTTTTTTTGAGGGTTTTCTTTCTTCAGCTTGTATAATATCCCCATTTCAGTTCCGATTATAAACTCTTTTGCATCGGATTCTTTTGCATATTTATACATCCCCGATGTGCTGCAGATATGGTCAGCAAGGTCAAGGACTTCAGGTGTGCATTCAGGATGGGCTACGAATTTTGCATTAGGATGTTGTTTCTTCATATCAAGCACATCGGATGGCTTAAGATACTGATGGGTGGGGCAGAATCCTTTCCAAGGGATAACCTCTTTTTTTGTAAATCTTGCAGTATACATTGATAGATTCATATCAGGAATCATCAAGACCCTATCTCCCTTGACAGAATTAACAACCTTTACAGCATTTGCAGATGTGCAGCATATATCACTCTCCGCCTTTACATCTGCAGATGAATTTACATAGCAGACAACAGGGATACCCGGCAGTTCCCTCTTTTTTTCTATTAATTTTTCAACTGTCACCATGTCAGCCATTGGGCATCCTGCCTCAATCCTTGGAAGGATGACTGTCTTATCAGGTGAAAGTATGGAGGCACTCTCAGCCATGAAGTGGACGCCGCAGAAGACAATGACCTCTGCATCGGTCTTTGCCGCTATCTGGCTCAATGCAAGGGAATCCCCCGTTACATCTGCAATCTCCTGTATCTCATCCCTTTGATAATTATGGGCGAGCATTATGCCGTTCTTTTCCTTCAGGAGTTTCCTTATCTCTTGCTGTAGTTCAGAAATTTTGCTTGACATGCTTTAAATTATCTCATATCATTAATACTTTAACAAATTAAAAATAGAGAGGTTTTTTATGAGGACATTTTCAGCCAAAAAAGAAGAGGTAAATAGCAAATGGCATCTGATTGATGCAGATGGCAAGGTATTGGGCAGGCTTGCAAGTAAAATTGCAAATATACTGAGGGGGAAGAATAAGCCTATCTATACACCCCATGTAGATACAGGCGACCATGTAGTTGTAATAAATGCAGAAAAGATTGTCTTGACCGGGAAAAAGCTTCAGGACAAGGTATATTACCGTCATTCAAATTATCCGGGTGGTTTGAAATCCACTACTGCAGAAAAGTTATTAAAAAAGAGAGCTTCTTCATTAATAGAAATAGCAGTAAAAGGCATGCTCCCAAGGAATACTCTCGGCAGGGCGATGTTTAAAAAACTGAAGGTGTATCCTTCAAAGGAACATCCTCATACTGCCCAGAATCCAGAGGTAATGGAGTTAAAGGATTAAGGAGGATTATGGAATTAGAAAAATTTTACGGCACAGGCAAGAGAAAAAATGCCATAGCAAGAGTCTGGATGCAGATTGGCAATGGCAAGATTATTGTGAATGAAAAGCCTATTAATGATTTTTTTGGAAGAGGGAATGCTGTTGCACTTGCAACCCAATCATTGGAAGAAACTGATACCCTGAGTAAATTTGATGTAAAGGTAAGTGTTCAGGGGGGTGGAACAATGGGGCAGGCAGGTGCGATAAGGCACGGCATAGCCAATGCCCTTCTCCATGCAAATCCAAATTTAAGGCTTGTATTGAAAAAGGCGGGTTTCCTGACAAGGGATTCCAGAATAAAAGAGAGAAAGAAGTACGGACAGAAGGGTGCAAGAAAGAGATTCCAGTTCTCTAAGAGATAATCAATAATAACCAATAACCAGTAATCAATAACAAACACCAAATAATAATCAATAACCAAGCCGTAGAAATTTGGTTATTGGAATTTGGTTATTGGTGATTGATTGGTTATTGGAATTTGGTTATTGGTGATTAATGATTAAAGTAGGAATTCTTGGTGCAAGCGGTTATACAGGTTTAGAACTGATAAGGATACTCCTTAATCATCCTCATGTGAAAATATCTGTAGTTACATCTGAAAAATATTCCGGAAATAAAATCAGTGATGTTTTTCCTTTCTTTAAAGGACATTTAGATTTAAAATACGAATCCCTTTCCCCCGAAGAAGTATCAAAAAAATGCGATTTTGTTTTTTCTGCCCTTCCTCACAAGGCATCAATGTCTGCAGTTCCGCCACTATTGAAGGCAGGCAAAAAGGTTGTTGACCTCAGTGCAGACTTCAGGCTTAAATCTCCTTCAACTTATAAAGATTGGTATAAAGAGGAGCATAAAAATCCTGAACTGTTAAATTCGGCAGTTTATGGCCTTCCAGAGTTGAAGAGAGAAAGGATAAAGAGTGTAAATCTTGTTGCAAATCCCGGATGTTATCCGACAAGTGTTATACTTGCATTAGCTCCGCTGTTAAAAGGAAATATAATTGATACAGATTCAATTATTGTAGATTCAAAGTCAGGTGTTACAGGGGCAGGGAGAAAGGTTGAGGAGGCACTCCTCTTTTCTGAGTGTAATGATAATTTTAAAGCATATAACATTGCATCACACAGACATACGCCAGAGATGGAGCAGGAGATAAGCGAGGTTGCCAAAAAGGCTGTTAAAATAACCTTTACACCGCATCTTTTACCTGTAAACAGGGGGATTTTAAGCACTATCTATTGCTCCCCTCTAAATAAAAATTTAGCATCGGAAGATATTTTAAAAATATATGAAGATTTCTATAAAGGGGAAAGGTTTGTGAGAATTCTTGGAATAGGAAAATCTCCTCAAACCCATCATGTCCTTGGCTCAAATTACTGTGATATTGGTTTTCAGATGGATAAAAGGACAGGAAAGATAATTATTGTGTCTGTGATTGACAACCTTGTTAAAGGTGCGTCGGGTCAGGCAGTTCAAAATATGAATATTATGCTTGGTTTTAAGGAGGATACGGCTTTAGAAGGAGTTGGAATTTTTCCATAAGAACAAAGACTTGATTAATCCGCAGATTACACAGATTTTTAAAAAAATATTTTGTTTTAATCTGCGATAATCTGCGAAATCTGTGGATAAAAGGATTTTTTATGAAAGAGATAAAGGGCGGAATAACTGCAGTAAAGGGGATACGGGCTTCAGGTATATCATGTGGTATTAAAAAAACAGGCAAGAAAGACCTTGCCTTGATTGTTTCCGAAGCGGAGGCTTCTGTTGCGGGTGTATTTACTGAGAATCGCATAAAGGCGGCACCTGTAATATTGAGCCAGAAGAATATCAAGAAAGGAAAGGCAAGAGGTGTAATAGTAAATAGTGGTAATGCAAATGCGTGTACGGGTAAGACAGGATACAGACATACAGAAGAGATGGTTAACCTGACAGCCAAATCTCTTGGCATATCTCCTGAAAAAATTTTTGTTGCATCCACAGGCGTAATCGGCGATCCCTTACCTATAGAAAAGGTTAAAAAAGGAATACCCGCCCTTGTTAAAAAGTTAAGCAGAACAGGTGGAATGGATGCCGCAGAGGCAATAATGACTACCGATATTGTTTCAAAGACAGCCGCTGTAGAATATAAATGCGGGAGGGTGTCTATAAGAATAGGCGGGATTGCGAAGGGTTCAGGGATGATATATCCCAGACTCGCCACAATGCTATCTTTTATTGCAACAGATATTGCGATTTCACCTAAACTCTTAAATATTGCACTCAAAGACTCAGTAGATAAATCATTTAATATGATTACAGTAGATGGTGATACAAGCACAAATGATACAATTTTAATTCTGGCAAACGGATTAGCAGGCAACAAAATGATTACTGATAAAAGCTCAAAGGAGTTTACCCCATTTGTAGAGGCGTTAAATCATGTTACAACTTCCCTATCAAAGATGATTGTGAGGGATGGTGAAGGGGCTACAAAATTTGTTGAGATAAATGTTAAAAAGGCAAAAAAATTTGAGGATGCAAAAAAGGTTGCCCTTTCAATTGCAAATTCAAATTTGGTCAAGACAGCCCTCTTTGGAGAAGACCCAAACTGGGGGAGGATAATATCAGCGGCGGGGAATTCAGGTGTAAAGTTTGATTCAGATAAAATAAAGCTCTCAATAGGTAAGGTAGTTGTATTTAAAAATGGTAGTGGTGTTAAAGGGGATTGGGAGAGGAAGGTGAGGGGTGCTATGAGGAAAAAAGATATAACTATAACACTTGACCTTGGAATCGGGCATGAAGAGGCAAAGGTGTGGACAACAGACCTCTCTTATGATTATGTAAAAATAAATGGCAGTTACAGGAGTTAAACCCAAAAAATGCGTGAAACCACAGGTAAACACAGATTAACACAGCTTATTCAATAAACTAAAAGAAAAATATATTTCACTTTTTAAGTGAAAGAAGAATTATAATAAGTTTTTGTTTTATCAGTGTTTACCTGTGTTCATCTGTGGTTAATGCATAATTCAGGTTTATTTTTTATGTAAAAATGTATTGCAAAATTAAAGGGTTTTGTGATATAAATGAAAAATTCTATCAAAGTAAACATTAACAAAATTTGAAGGAGGAAGCATGTTGTCAGCTATTACGATGAAGCAGTTATTGGAGGCAGGTTCCCATTTTGGACACCAGACCAAGAGGTGGAATCCAAAGATGAAGAAGTATATCTTTGGGGCAAGAAATGGCATCTATATTATAGATTTGCAGAAGACTCTCAAGAAGTTTAAAGAGGTTACCAAATTTATAACCGATATAGTTACTCAGGGGGAATATATCCTTTTTGTCGGAACGAAGAAACAGGCACAGGGTATGATTGCGGAAGAGGCTAAGAGGTGCGGTATGTTTTTCATGAATCAGAGGTGGCTTGGCGGGACCCTAACCAACTTTGATACCATTAAGAAGAGTATTAAAAGATTGAGAGAGCTTGAGGCAATGAAGGAGAGCGGGGGTTTTAATTCTATTACAAAGAAAGAGGGTATTATGATAGATAAGGAGATTAAAAAACTTGATAAATATCTTGGCGGGATTAAGGATATGGATAAACTGCCAAAGGCAATATTTGTTATTGATACACGCAAAGAGAGAATAGCCATTAATGAGGCTGAGAAGATGGGTATTAAATCTATAGCAGTTGTAGATACAAATTGCGATCCTGACGGGGTGGATTTTGTCGTCCCTGCAAATGATGATGCCATAAGGTCAATACGGCTGATGGCTTCAAAAGTGGCAGATATTATTATAGAAGCTAAAGAGGCAATAGCGATTAAAGAGAGGGTTTCTACAGATGAAACGGAATCTGCATTAGAGTCGGCTATTGTTCCAACAAAGGAAGCAAAATTGAACGAGATACCAGTACAAATATAAATTAAGTGTTAGTTAATCGTGTTAGTTACAATAAAAACTGACACTGACACTGACACTGACACTGTATTATTGGGAGGTTTTAATGGCAGTAAGCGCTGAGTTGGTGAAAACATTAAGGGAGAGATCAGGTGTAGGGATAATGGAGTGCAAAGATGCCCTGGAGGAGACAAAGGGGGATATTGAAGCCGCAATTGATTTTCTGAGAAAGAAGGGGCTTTCAAAGGCAGTTAAAAAGGCAGACCGTGCAACTTCTGAGGGGCTTGTAGCTTCATACATTCATGCAGGCGGGAAGATAGGCGTTTTAGTGGAAATAAATTGTGAAACTGATTTTGTTGCAAGGACAGAGCAGTTTCAGTCACTCGTAAAAGATATTGCAATGCATATAGCGGCATCAAATCCATTATATATAAAGAGGGAGGATGTTTCGCCTGAGGTAATAAGCAAGGAAAAGGAGATTTATATCCATCAGGCTAAGGAGTCAGGCAAGCCCGATAATGTTGTCCAGAAGATTGCGGAGGGGAAGTTAGAGAAATATTACACAGAGGCATGTCTTATTGAGCAATCTTTTGTAAAAGACCCTGATATTACCATCAAAGAATTCATTTCAAGAAAGATTGCCGAATTGGGCGAGAATATTCAGGTCAGCAGATTCGTCAGATATCAATTAGGGAAACAATAATTGCCAAAATTAAAATTTAAAAGGGTTTTGCTGAAACTTACCGGTGAATCGGTAAGCGGAGAGGGTGGTTTTGGTATTGACCAGAAAATAGTCAGGGATATTGCCCTTGAAATTAAAGAAATCCAAGAGATGGGCATTGAGACTGCGGTTGTAATAGGAGGAGGGAATATATTCAGAGGTTCAATTGCCGCTAATGACGGAATGGACAGGGTTACCGCCGACTACATGGGGATGCTTGCAACCGTGATTAATGGACTGGCACTGCAGAATGCCCTTGAAAGAGAAGGTGTCCATACAAGGATGCTGACTTCAATAGATATGAGACAGGTGGCTGAGCCGTATGTCAGACGCAGGGCAATAAGACACATGGAGAAGGGGAGGGTGGTAATTTTTGCAGGAGGGACAGGGAGTCCGTATTTTACAACCGATACTACAGCATCATTAAGGGCGATAGAAATAAATGCGAATGTAATACTTAAGGCAACCAAAGTTGATGGTGTTTACAGCAGCGACCCTAAAAAAGATAAGAATGCAGTAAAATTTACAGACCTTACATATATGGAAGTGTTGCAGAAGGACTTAAAAGTTATGGATACAACCGCTATAACTTTGTCTATGGATAACAAGATTCCTATAATAGTATTTAGCATGAAGGAGAAGGGGAATATAAAAAGAGTTCTGTCGGGTGAGAAGATTGGGACGATTGTAAAGGGGAATAAATGATTCAGAATATTTATAACGATACAAACAAAAAAATGGAGTCCTCAGTAACGGTCTTCCAGAAAGAACTGGCAGGGATAAGGACAGGGCGGGCATCATTAGCCCTTTTGGACGGGATAAAGGTGGAGTATTATGGAAATCCAACTCCTCTCAATCAGGTTGCCAACCTTTCTGTGCCTGAAAGCCGCTCCATAACAATCCAGCCGTGGGATATATCTATTACCCCTTTTATAGAAAAGGCAATCCTTTCATCTGACCTTGGATTAACACCGTCTAACGATGGTAAAATTATCCGTATATCAATCCCTCCTCTTACAGAAGAGAGGCGAAAACAGCTTGTAAAGGTTATAAAGAAATTGGCTGAAGACTGCAAGGTGGCTGTAAGAAATATAAGAAGGGACAGCATGGAGCATTTAAAGGCTCTGGAAAAGGATAAAAAGATTTCTCAGGATGACCACAAAAAGGCACATGATGAGATACAGAAAATCACTGATAAATTTATAAATAGAGTAGACGAGATTACAGCAAAAAAAGATAAAGAAATATTGGAAGTATAGTATCAAATAAGTTAGCCCTTCATTACTTCAAATTTAACCCCCTTTCATATATAATAATCAATAATCAAATCACAATAACCAAATAATGACCAATTATTCAATCACCAATGACCAAACAACAATAGCTGTTGTTTGATTTTTTGGTAATTGGAGCTTATTTGGTGATTGGTTTTTGGTATTTGATTATTCAGTCGAAAATAATAACAATATGTCTAATAAAAAGATAGCAGTAATCGGCGGGGGAATATCAGGGCTTGCTGCTGCCTATAGCCTTGAGGAGATGGCTCAGAGAAAAGGCAAGTCTATTTCTATAACCCTATTTGAAAAAAATAATAGAATAGGGGGGAATATCCTGACTGAAAGAGTTGGGGATTTCCTCATTGAAGGAGGTCCAGACTGTTTTTTATCCGAGAAGCCCTGGGCAATTCAACTCTGTGAGTGGCTTGGAATGGGGGAGAGTCTCCTCCGCACAAATGACGAATACAGGAGGACATATATTTACTGGAAGGGGCGGCTTCGTGAGCTGCCTGAAGGTATAATGCTGATGATACCAACGAGATTTTTTCCCCTTCTTAAGAGCGACCTGTTTTCTCTTGCCGGTAAATTAAGAATGGGGATGGAGTTATTTATACCAAAAAGGAAATCAGGGGGGGATGAGAGTCTATCTGAATTTGTCCGCCGCAGACTTGGACAGGAGATTGTTGAAAGGGTGGCAGAGCCTCTTGTTGCAGGCGTCCATGCCGAAAATCCTGACGCCATGAGTATTAAGAGCCGATTTCCGAGGTTTGTTCAAATGGAGGAAGAATATGGAAGCCTTATAAAGGGTATGCTTGCAAAGAGAAAAATAATGCTTAACTCAGAGAGTGGCAAGCCTAAATGGACTATGTTCATGACATTAAAGAATGGTCTTGATGAATTGCCTCTTACAATTGTAAAGGCATTAAAGATGACTACAATCATTACAAATAAAGAGGTATCTGAAATAAATAAAGTTTCAGGGTATAAGATATATCTAAAAAATAGGGATACCATAGATGCCGATGTAGTAATCTTTGCAACCCCATCTTATGAAACAGGTAGATTATTAAGAGGGCTTAATAGCTCCATATCAGACCAGTTGGATACAATACCGTATGTCTCTACTGCCACAATATCCTTAGCATACAAAAAAGATAGCATCTTACACCCAATGAATGGATTTGGATTTCTTGTGCCAAGGGTTGAGAATAGAAGGATAATGGGGGCATCGTGGGTATCAAGAAAATTCTCATATAGGACACCGGATGATTCTATTTTAATCAGGTGTTTTATTGGAGGCTCACGCAATGAAGAGCTTGTCTTTCTTGATGATAAAGATATGCTGAAGATGATAAGGGAGGAGTTAAGGGATGTTATGGGTATCTCGGCAGAACCTATATTGACCCGCATATATAGATGGGAGAAGGCAATGCCTCAATATATAATCGGGCATGATGAGAGGGTGTCAAGGATTGAGCAGAGCATCTCAAAATATCCTGATATGTTTGTTACAGGGAGTGCATACAGAGGCGGAGGAATAAGTGAGTGTATAAAGAATGCCCAGCTTACAGCAGAATCTGTCTTAAAATACTTGAATTTGTAGAGAAAAAGTATATAATTTACCACAGAGGCACGGAGACACAGAGATTATTAAGATTGACTATTGACTATTGAAAATTGAAGATTTGAGGAATATTTGTTTTTTTAATATTCAATCTTCAATATTCAAACTCCATTTTTTTCTCTGTGCCTCAGTGTCTCAGTGGTTAAAATTAAGTTTTTTTCTTGAAATATGGTTTAAGATACTGAATGAAAAAAAGATCCCTGACCCTCCTACAAAAGACATTTCTTGCTGTCTTGGTTGTATCTATTCCTCTAATAATTGTTTTTCTATATAACTACAATAAAAATACTAAATATATAAAGGAAGATGCCATTAGAGATTTAGCTAATGCTGAATCGGTTTATGAGGGGCTGATATATCAGTTTCTTGAAAAGGCGGAAAATCGTGTTCAGGACTTCTCAAGTGATGGTTATATAAAGGATGAGGCACAAAAAATACTTGAAGGACAAAAGTCATCAGTTAAAATCCTCAGTGATTATATTTCAAAAAATAAATTAACTCTGGATAATGCAATCAATACGATTAGCATCATGTCTCTGGATGGCAAAGTTCTTACATCTACAAATACTTCTACAATAGGAAATGATTTTTCAAGTGAAGAATTTTTCCTGAGAGGGAAAGATGGTATTAGTGCTGCTTCAAGTGAAAATGGCACATCAGGACTGACTGAAATTGTGGCTTCAGCCCCTCTGGCCAACATATCAACAGGAACACCTATAGGTGTAATAGCAAGTTTTATTCATACTTCAGAACTAAATAAAGTATTAGAAAAGACTATGACAGGAGAACATGATATAGAGCATGGGGTATTACCGCTGACTGAAGAAAAGGATGACAATATTGAGGTCTATCTTGTAAATTACAATAAGAGATTTATTATAAAGCCTGTATTTGTCAGGGATGAGGTATTGAATCTGAAAGTTGATACATTACCTGTCAATAAATGTATAAAATCAAATGAAGAATTTGCAGGATTTTATAAAAACCACAGAAATGTAGATGTTGCCGGTGCATCAGTTTGTCTGCCACAGATGAAATGGGTCTTGCTTATAGAGGCTGATACCAATAATATCCTTGCCCATACAAAAGAAATAGGGAGGAATATCGCAATAACTGCATTTATTGTTGCAGGGATTATTGCTGTTTTATTTACGGTCTTCTACGAAGTGGTTGTCAAACAGATTCGTAAAATCTCAGTAGGAGCAGAAAAGATTGCAGGCGGAAACTATAACATTACAATTCCAATAGAGTCAGGGGATGAGATAGGGATGCTTTCAAGGTCATTCAATAAGATGGCTTCTGATATTGACAGGAGGACTACTGCACTTGAGGAGAGTGAGAAGAATCTGAATGAAGCACAGCAGATAGCAAAACTCGGAAGTTGGGATTGGGATGTAGTTAAAAATATACTTTACTGGTCTGATGAGATTTATAATATCTTAGGGTTAAACAAAGGGGAATTTACAATAACTTATGAGGCATTTATAAATTATGTTCATCCTGATGACAGGGAGCTTGTAAAAAGAACAATTCATGATGCCTTGTATAACAAAAAGGCATACGTTGTTGACTATAGGATACTTCTTCGTGACGGGAGGGAGAAGATTGTCCATGGGCAGGGGGTAGTTGCTTTTAATGACATGGATGAACCAATCAGGTTGCTCGGAACAATTCAGGATATTACTGAACGGAAGAAGATGGAGATGTTTCAGCTTGAGCTGCAGCGGAAATATGAGGAATTGATCAACAGCCTTAATGTTGGTATTTTTAATGTTGATGTGGCAGGCAATATACTTGAGATTAACAATGCATGTGTATCAATGGCTGAAGCTCCTTCAAGGGAAGAGCTTGTCAAACATAATATATTGGATTTATTAAGGGATAGAAATAAGTTTAAGGAAATAGTTGACAGGCTGTCAAAAGGGGATATTATTCGTGACGAAGAGATTGAGTTTATTACATTAAAGGGGAATAAAATCTGGACATCTGTTTCAACTATATTAAAGAAAGATAAGAAGGGTAATACTTATTTAGGAGGCATTATTGAGAATATTACAGATAAAAAGGCGATTGAAGACCAGTTAAAACATTCTCAGAAGCTGGAGGCAGTAGGCATACTTGCTGGGGGTATTGCCCATGACTTCAACAATATTCTCTCTGCAATAATGAATTATGGGAATCTCCTCCTTATGAAGAGGGGCGGAGATGAGACGACAAAAAAATTTGCCGAACAGATAGTTTCCGCATCAGAAAAGGGTGCAAGTCTGACAAAGGGAATTCTTGCGTTCACTCGAAAACAGGTGATAAATCCGCAGGTTGTAGATTTGAATGAGATTATTGAAAGAACTGAAAAAATATTGATGAGGCTGATTAATGAGGATATTGAGATGAATATAAATCTTGCTGACAGGGCATTGAATGTTAATATAGACGAGGTGCAGATTGACCAGATATTGATGAACCTTGCAACAAATGCAAGGGATGCAATGCCTAATGGAGGGAAGATAACTATAGGCACATCCCTATACGAGATTAATGGTGAATTTATCAGGACATACGGATATGGCAATCCGGGGAGTTATGCCATGATAAGCTTTGCTGATACAGGTATCGGCATGGATGAAGAGACAATAAAAAAGATATTTGAGCCATTCTTTACTACGAAGGGTCTTGGAAAGGGGACAGGGCTTGGGTTGTCAATATCATACGGCATTATCAAACAGCACAATGGTTTTATTAATGTCTTTAGTGAGCTCGGCAATGGAACCGAGTTTAACATATATCTGCCATTGACAACTCAAGAGGCTAAAGAAAGAAAACCGATAGAGGTTATTACCACTATTAGTGGAAGTGAGACACTTCTTCTTGTAGAGGATAATTCACTTGTAAGAGATACTACGAGAGTAATACTTGAAGAGTATGGATATAAAGTCATAGAGGCTGTTGATGGAGAGGATGCAGTCCAAAAGTTTAATAAAAATAAGGATAATATAAAACTCATTATATCCGATATGATAATGCCAAAAAAGAGTGGGAAAGAGGTTTATGAAGAGATTAAAAAGATAAGTCCTGATGTTAAGGTCATTTTTGTAAGCGGATATACAGCAGATCAAATAAAGACGAAGGATATAAGCGAGGATGGGATAAGTCTTTTATTTAAACCTATCACCCCAAATAAACTTTTAAAGAAAGTGAGGGAGGTAATTGACAGCCCGAATAATCCGAAATTTGGGTTAAAGGCTTAGGGCAACTCTAATTGCATCATTTAGTTGTTGAACCTTTTCAGCAGAAAGTGAGCCGATATAATGAGTCAGAGATATTTTTGGAATGCTGACGAGTTCATCACAGTGAATGCTGCTCTCGTGTTTTAAACCTTCTTCAATCCCCACCCTTACTTGAGTAGACAGTCCATCATAACTTGAATAAATAGATGCACAAATTAGGGTAGAAAACCTTGAATCAATAAGCACCTGACGGCTCACTACAACAAATACACGATATTTTTTAGGGTCATGAGAAATACCTTTATATACACGATAAAGTTCCCCTCTCCTCATGAATTTATCTGATAAGACAGAACATCACCTGCCTCTTTATTGAGTTCATTTGCTTTTTTGTTGAGGATATCAAGGTCTTTCAAATCCCTTTTTCTTTGTGCCTGCCTTTCAATGAAATCTCTTACTGCCTCCTCAATGAATTCTGACCTGTTCTTTTGCTCGCCAAATAATTCATCAATGCTTTTAATCAGTTCTTCTGAGAGGGTTATAGATGTCTTGACTTTCATATCACTTAACATACTACCTTTATCTTGTTTCGTCAAGTATTTTTTGACCTCTCCTCTTCTTTTAACACCTTTTTGAGGACTTTGCCAATGAGGCTCTTTGGAAGCTCTTTTCTGAATTCAACCTTTTTAGGGACTTTATATTTTGTCAGATTAGCCGTGCAATAACTGATAATCTCGTCTTCATCTGCTGATTCTCCATCTTTTAATGACTTAAAAAATTGACAAAGATTAATTTAAAACTTGACTTTTTTATTCTTTAAAATTATTATTTACCTCAATTCTAAAAAATATCCAATGACCGAAATCTAAATGTTTAAAACAAGTGTTTAGAATTTAATAGTGAAGTAAAAAAAAATACTTTTTTGGAGGGAAATAATATGGCAATGAATATTACTCAGAAGGTTATAAAAAAGCACCTAGTTTCAGGGAGCATGACCCCAGGTGAAAAGATTGCAATAAAGATGGACCAGACACTTACACAGGATGCAACAGGGACTATGGCATATCTCCAGTTTGAGGCACTTGGAGTCCCGAGGGTTAAGACAAAACTATCAGTAAGTTATGTTGACCATAATACACTGCAAACAGATTTTATGAATATGGACGACCACAGATTCCTCCAGAGCATAGCTGCAAAATATGGGCTTTACTTCTCCCGGCCAGGTAATGGAATCTGCCATCAGGTTCACCTTGAGAGATTCGGTGTCCCGGGACAAACACTATTAGGCTCGGACAGCCATACACCTACATGCGGTGGTGTTGGAATGATTGCCATAGGTGCCGGCGGGCTTGATATTGCACTCGCAATGGGTGGGGACCCGTTTTACCTCTCCATGCCAAAGGTAGTCCTTGTAAAACTTACAGGTAAACTCCAGCCGTGGGTATCTGCAAAGGATATTATACTTGAGCTTTTGAGAAGGCTTACTGTTAAGGGCGGAGTCGGGAAGGTCATTGAATATGGTGGTCCGGGTGTAAAGACACTTTCAGTTCCTGAAAGAGCAACTATCACAAATATGGGTGCAGAGCTTGGTGCTACTACATCTATTTTCCCAAGTGATGAGGTAACAAAGGCATTCTTAAAGGCACAGAAGAGGGAGAAATCATGGAGCCGATTGGAGGCTGACCCGAATGCTTCTTATGATGAGGTTGTAGAATTGGATTTAAGCAAGATAGAGCCGATGGTTGCAAAACCACATTCCCCTGATAATGTCGTCCCTCTGAAAGAATTAGAGGGGACACCTGTCCAGCAGGTTGCAATAGGAAGCTGTACCAATTCATCATACAGGGATATGATGACTGTTGCTGCCGCATTAAAGGGTAAGACTGTCCATCCTGATGTAAGCCTTGTAATTGCCCCCGGTTCAAAGCAGGTGCTTGAGATGATAACAAAGAACGGCGGGCTTGCCAACATGATAGCCGCAGGTGCAAGGGTTCTTGAGAGTGCATGCGGGCCATGTATAGGAATGGGACAGGCTCCTTCAACAAAGAGTGTATCTTTAAGGACATTTAACAGGAATTTTGAAGGAAGAAGCGGCACAAAGGATGCGCAGGTTTATCTGGTAAGCCCTGAAGTAGCTGCCGCTGCGGCATTGAAAGGCGTCATAACCGACCCAAGAAAACTCGGAAAAAAATCTCCAAATATAAAGATGCCAAATACATTCATTGTAGATGATAATATGGTTGTCCAGCCTCTTCCACCAAAGAAGGCTGCTACTGTTGAAATAATAAGAGGACCTAATATAAAACCACTTCCGGAATTTAAGCCCCTCCCGAATATAATTCAGGGAAAGGTCATTATAAAAGTGGGTGATAATATTACTACAGACCATATAATGCCTGCAGGTGCAAAGATTCTTCCATTGAGGTCAAATATCCCTGCAATGGCAGAGCATGTCTTTTCACCTATCGACCCGGCATTCCCGAAGAGGGCAAAGGAGATGGGCGGGGGATTTGTAATAGGCGGCGCAAACTATGGACAGGGTTCAAGCCGTGAGCATGCAGCACTTGCACCTATGTATCTTGGCGTAAAGGCAGTTGTTACAAAATCCTTTGCGAGGATACATCTGGCAAATCTGATAAACTTCGGCATACTCCCGCTGACATTTGCAAATGAAAGTGATTATAATAATGTGGAACAAGGAGATGATTTGGAGCTTGATGTAACAGGTCTTGACGGAAAAAATCTTTTCATTAAAAATAAGACCAAAGGGGTGGATATAGCGGTAAAACATCCGCTGGTCGGCAGGGATATTGATATAATTAAGGCAGGCGGTTCACTTGGATATGTAAAGGCAAGAGGGTAAAGTAGTGCCATTTAAAACATTGATACTAACCTAAACACTAATAACTAAGAGGGGACTGGATGAGAAAGAAGATTACAATAGTAGGTGTAGGGCATGTTGGTGCTACAGCAGCTCAGCTTGCGGCATATAAAGAACTTGGAGATGTAGTCCTTATTGATATAATTGAAGGTGTTCCGCAGGGAAAAGGGCTTGATCTTCAGGAGTCCGCTCCATTAGAGCTTTTTGACTCTAATATCATAGGGACAAACGATTATAAGGATACTGCAAATTCAGATGTAGTGGTGATTACTGCGGGTGTTCCAAGAAAACCCGGCATGACCCGTGAAGACCTCCTGAATACAAATGTAAAAATCGTCAAGTCTGTAACAGAGCAGTTGGTTAAATATTCTCCGAATGCCTTTGTTATTATAGTTTCTAACCCATTGGATGCGATGTGCTATGTGGCAATGAAGGTTGGAAATATTTCACGGCACAGGATAATAGGCTTATCAGGTGTCCTTGATTCTGCCCGAATGAGGGCATTTATCGCTATGGAGCTTAAGGTTTCTATGGATGATGTCCATGCAATGGTTATGGGACTTCACGGAGATTCAATGGTTCCGCTTCCAAGGTATTCCACAATATCTGGAATTTCTATTACTGAATTTATGAGTAAAGAAAAGATTGAAAAGATAATTGAAAGGACAAAAAATGGAGGAGGCGAGATAGTAAATTTTCTTAAAACAGGGAGTGCCTATTATGCCCCTGGCTCTGCAATAGTTCAGATGATTGAATCANNATAGAAGAGATTATTCAGTTAAAACTGACAGATGACGAGATGGCTTCTCTCCATAAATCGGCAGATGAAGGGAAAAAGACCATAAGCCAGATAAAGTTGTAATCACTTTGCCTCCACGACTTTTTCTACCTCTAAATCAAGTTCATAAGGGCTGTCGTTTTCTCTTGAAACTTTTCCCTTAAGAGTAACAACTTTACCTACATACTTTTCCAGTTGTAATGCCTGTTTGCCCTTTATATAGTAAATCTTGCTCTTTTTTCTCTGTATCTTTAAAGGCACCAACTGAAGGTCCTGATATTTCCAGAAAAGAAGTCTGCCTGTTACAAATATAGACGGATTTGATGCCAATGCCTTTCTGTTTTGAAGATTTGTCGCCTTCAGGAAAATAGGCAGGTCATTTTTTTTAATAACCAGCATATGATAGTAAATGGATTTCCGCGGCGGAATATCGTAATTCCTTCGTATATGACTGTAATCTATTCTTATTTCTAACTTCTTTTCCGTCTCGTTTTTGAATACACCTTTTACATTCAATGTATAATTATCCATAGGCTGTGTCAGAATGGCAATCAGCATTAAGTCATTAAAATTTATTTTTGAAAGTTCTCTTTCAAGGGCAGTTACCTTATCAAAGACAATATAATTTCTGATTCTCTTAAAGTCATTTATTAAATATTCTAATCCCGCCTTTGACCTGATGATTTTAACATAAGGGGGTGTGTTTTCACTTGTACCTATGATATTGGTCTTCAATGAATCATTAATCTCTTTTATTACTGCTATTTTCTTTTCTTCTGCTAATGCCGGAGCATAAAAAGGTAATAAACAGAGAATCAGCAGCAGAATTTTGTAGTATCTACAGCTCATAAAACAATAGTAACTTATAATAAATTTTCGGTCAATATTATTAGAATTAAGGAAAAACTATTTGCAAGTTGAAATCAAAAGATATATATTTTAACCGTGCTGAATAACTTTTTTAATCCAAAATCTGTGGCAGTCCTGGGGGCTTCTGAGGCAAAGGGGAAGGTAGGTTATGCAGTTATAAAAAATATAATTGATTTTGGTTTTTTAGGCAAAATCTACCCTGTAAACCCCAAGGCAAATACTATCCTCGGCATCCCTGCCTATCCTGCTATAACAGATATTAAAGATAAAATAGATTTATGTGTAATGGTTATACCGCCGAAGGCAATACTTGAGTCTATTGAACCCTGCGGCAAAATGAGTATAAATTCTATTGTAGTAATATCGGCAGGATTTAAGGAGACAGGCACCGAGGGGGCAAAATTAGAGCGTGAATTGATAGATAGGGCAAGAAAATGGAATATAAGGATAATTGGCCCGAATTGTCTGGGGATAGTAAGCACCCCGGCAAGGCTCAATGCAACATTTGCTGCAAAAGTTCCACCCACAGGCAATATATCCATACTCTCTCAGTCAGGGGCAATACTTACAGCTATAATTGACTATGCAATAGCTGAAAATGCAGGTTTTTCAAAGATGAT
>DNJG01000015.1 GCA_003489165.1 Nitrospinota bacterium
GTAAATCGTAAATCGTAAATTCCTCATCAGACCTCCCTTTTTACATGAACCAAATTTGTATGGCAGTTTAGACAACTCTTTACCTCTTTTTTCTTAAATGCCTTATGAGCTAAAAGCCCTCCTCTGTGAAGACCTGAAGGAAAAAGATTTTTATGACACCTTTCACATGCCTCCGACCTGATACTTTTTGCTGCCGATACCTTCCATTTTTGATGGTCCATCTCTTCAGGCTTTAATAGAAAATGCATTATAGTATCCTTCATACCCTGATGAATCTTTGTATACCATTTATTAAATTCCCCCGGAGGCAGATGACAGTCAGCACAATCAGCCACCACACCTCTCTCACTGTCGTAATGAGATGACTTAAGATACTGTTGATACGGCTCAACCATCTCATGACACTGTGATGAGCAGAACTTATTTGTTGATGAATAATGAAATGACAGGGTTGTAAGGCCATAAGATATTATCAGTCCTGCTGCCGTTAAAAAGACAATGGCAATTATATGCACCCTGCTTGGTGCAGACCGTTTAAAACCTTCATCTATGTTTAATCTATTTTCATCCATGGAAATTATAAAACCCTAAAACACGAATTTCACGAATATACGAATGGCACGAATAAAAACATTTATTTAACAGGGATGCACAGAATAATCAGGATTTTCTTTTATCCTGTCCATCCTGTATATCCCTGTTTGAATATTTTCGTGTAATTCGTCCATTCGTATCATTCGTGTTAAAGTTTTTGTTCATTTTATATTTGTAATCTGAAAATCAGGGTATGCTGCTGCCGTATGCTCGGAATAGTCAAGCCCCTGATACTCCTCTTCCTCAGTAACCCTCAAACCAATTGCCTTTTTGATGAACATAAAGATTCCGTAGGAAACAAAAAACGCCCAGACAAATGCAACAACACTGCCGAGCAGCTGGATACCGATATTGTGGAGGTTAAACATCTCTCCTGTCTTGAACATTCCTAAAGCTACAGTTCCCCACACACCACAGACCCCATGGACGGATACAGCACCAACAGGGTCATCTATCTTCAACCTGTCAAATTGAATAACAGAGAAAACAACAATAACCCCTGCAACAATTCCTATAACTACCGCCCACACAGGCTCTACATCGGCGCAACCCGCAGTAATTGCAACAAGACCGGATAGGGCGCCGTTAAGGGTCATTCCGACATCAGGCTTGCCAAATCTAAACCATGCTGTAATCATCCCCGACACAGCCGCCGCAGAGCCTGAAAGGGTTGTGTTTATCATAATATTTGCAATCTTGCTTCCTCCCTCCAATGTATTACCGGCATTGAATCCATACCATCCAAACCATAAAATCAACGTGCCAAGTGCTGCAAGGGGGAGATTATGTCCAAGAATTGGATTTATGGTCCCGTCTCTCCTGAACTTCCCCATACGGGGGCCAAGAACCATTGTCCCTGCCAGCCCTGCCCATCCGCCGATGGCGTGAATAACTGTTGAGCCTGCAAAATCCTTAAAGCCAAGATTCTCAAGCCATCCCCCGCCGTGATAGAAGCTGCCCCAGACCCAGCTGCCGAATATCGGATAAATAAATGCAGACATAAACACAGTAAACATGAGCGAGGCAAAGAATCTCGTCCTCTCTGCCATTGCACCCGATACAATAGCAGCAGTAGAAGATACAAACACAAGCTGATACATCCAGAAGGCAAATAGCCAAGGGTCGCGGGAATCAGCATAATCGTGGAGGAANNCCATCTGTTCCAAAGAGTCCATTTGATGTCCCGAACATAATCCCAAAGCCTATTACCCAGAAGGCAATGGAGCTCACTGCAAAATCCATCATATTTTTCATGATGGCATTGACAGCGTTCTTTGCCTTTGTAAAGCCAATCTCCACCATGATGAACCCTGCCTTCATGAAAAAGACAAGGACTGTGGCAATACATATCCAGACAATATCAAGATTGGTCTGGACATCCTCCGATGTAATAATCCTTTCCGCAGAAACATCATTAATAAAAATAAACGAAAAAATAAGAAAATTTAAAAATATCTTCATAATGAAAATATAGATTAGCAAGAGGTATGCCATTCAAGAAAACCTTATTAGAATAAGGGATTATTTAAAAATGGATATGTTTTTGTGCTTAAGATTTAAGCAGGAGAAAAATTTATGCTTCAATTTCAGGCAGGAAAATTTAACCTAAAAAACCAATTAAAAAAACCTATTTATCTGCTTATTATCTCAAATACTGCCTTTTTTATATCAGTTATACTTGAAGGCTTGGGAAGGTATTTGATTTTATTCTGTTTAAAAAAGTCAAGGACTTCTAAATCAAAGGAACCTGTAAAAAACAGGAATCTATCCCTGATATTTGGATATTTTTCAACAGCCTTTTTATAAAACTCTATGCCATTCATTAAAGGCATATCTACATCACTTACTATGGCTGAATAATGCTCATCATCTAATTTTCTAAGGGCATCCTTACCATTTGATGCACTATGAATAGTATCATCTTCTTCAAGAATTGCAACGAGCATATCAACTATTACCGGCTCATCATCTACTACAAGGATTTTTTCTTCCCATATCTTTGGTAAATTTTTTAGCTTTTGAAGTTGTTCACCAAATCCTGTCTGTGATTCTAAAAACTGTTCTATACGCCTCATGTGATGCTGAATCTTTGGCAATGTTGAATTAAATTCTTCATGTCCGTGCTTCAGGGTATTACTGACAAATAGAAATAGAGTATTCCACTCTGAAAATTCTGTAGCGATAATACAGGCTATAACATCACCTTTTATAATTTCCTTTGTATCTATCTTTTTTTCACATAGGGAAAAATAATCCTCAATGCCCTGCTTCATTTTATCATCAATATATACGAGGGAAGAATAATCGCTTCTGTCTCCAATCACCTCTGAAGCCCTTTTCATTAACTCACCATGCCTCTTTTCCTCTCTGCTCAGGTGCAATAAAAATTCAGCAAATTCTTCATCATCTAAAAAAATACCTGCAGTTTTTTCGTATAGCTTAAATGCCCTTTCTTCACTCTCAATAAGCCATTTGACAATCTCTTTCATTTACGCTCCTCCTATGTTAATGCGCCCGGGGGGATTTGAACCCCCGACCTGCAGATCCGGAGTCTGCCACTCTAATCCGCTGAGCTACGGGCGCAGAAATAATATTAGCTGTTTATAATATACTACCTTTACCTGATTTATTGTCATACTTTTTTATGAGGGTCAAGTGCGTCTCTTAACCCATCGCCGAGGAAATTGAAGGCGAGCATTGTAATAAGTATGGCACTACCGGGAAAAATTGTCAGATGGGGATAAAATTTTATAGCACCCCATCCGTCATTTGCCAGTGTCCCCCAGCTTGCAAAGGGTGGAGCAAGCCCAAGACCGATAAAGCTCAATGTTGATTCAGCTAAGATAGCGGCGGCACATCTGAATGTAAGTGTTACGACAAGAATGCCGAGAGTATTTGGCAATATATGGATAAAAAGTATTCTATCGTGATTAGCACCAAGAGCCTTAACAGACTCAATAAAATGCAATTCTTTAAGTCTCAATACCTCCCCTCTTATAAGCCTCGCAACAGTAACCCAGCTTACAAGACTCAGGGCAAGAAATATGCTTATCCATCCTCTGCCAAGAATAACGGTTATTAAAATTATTAATAGGAGGTCTGGAAGTGAATAGATTACATCTACAACCCTCATCATAAAATTGTCAATCCTTCCTCCAATATAACCAGAAATTGCACCATAGATTGTTCCTATGATAAGGGCTGAAAGGGCAGTGAATATGCCGACAGAGATGGAGAGCCTTGCCCCATATAGTATTCGTGAAAACAGGTCTCTCCCAAGCCTGTCAGTCCCCATTATATGGTTTAAATTCGGACTTTGTAAAAGTTCAGTGGGATTTTGCAAATCATAAGAATAAGGAGCAATCCAAGGTGCAAAGATGGCAGAGAGAGAAATGATGATTAAAAATATTCCACTAATGATTGATAATTTACTCAAGTTTCACCCTCGGGTCTAAAAATGTATAGAGAATATCTACGGCTACATTTGCCAATACTATTATTACTGTGTAAATCAGTGTCACCCCCATAATCAGTGGATAATCCCTATTGGTTACAGCAGTTACAAAAAATCTTCCCATCCCCGGAATAGAGAATATGTATTCAACTATGAAAGAGCCTGTTACAAGTGCAGCGGTCAGTGGAGCAAGAATAGTTACAACAGGCATAATGGAATTTTTGAGGACATGCTTTAAGACTATACTTCTGTATTTCAACCCCTTTGCCCTCGCAGTTCTTATATAGTCCTTATTCATTACGTCAATTACACCTGAACGGGTAAGTCTTGCAATATATGCCGCCGGTGCAAATCCGAGTGTAATGGAAGGGAGTATCATATATCTCCACCCCTCCCATAGTGCAGGGGGAAAAATTTTATAAAAATGGCTAAACAGAAGAATCAATATGATGCCAAGAATAAAATTTGGAAGTGATATGCCTGTAGTAGCAAACAGGATGGTCAGCCTGTCCCACCATGTATCTGATTTGATTCCTGCAATAACACCTGTGCCAATGCCGATTATTATAGAAATAAAGAGTGCAAGGACTCCAAGCTGGATTGATACAGGGAAGGTATCCTTTATAATATCTCTCACATCTCTACCAAGATATTTGTAGGATGGTCCAAGGTCACCCTTAATTAATCCATAAAGATACAAAATATACTGTTTATGGAGTGGCTTATCCAGATGATACTTTGCCTCCACATTTGCCTTTATCTCAGGTGGTAGTTTCTTTTCTCTGTCAAAGGGTCCGCCTGGGACAATGTGCATGATGGCAAATGTCAGAGTCGCCACTGTCAGCAAGACAGGTATTCCCCACAAAAATCTCTTGAATATAAAAAGAAGCATATTTACCTAATTTTACCGCAGAGACGCAAAGGTCGCAGAGGATAATCAGATAATAATAAAAATTTTCAAACTCTGTGTTCTCTGCGTCTTTGCGGTTGATAATTTCAGTGTCTTTCTATCTTCAACTTTTTAAGATAGAGCAGTTCCATTGCATCAAGTCTTAACCCCTTTACATAAGGTTTAATTAAAACATTCTGGGCGGTAAAGAATAGTGGTATTATTGCAATATCTTCCTCCAATAAAATCCTCTGTGCCTCATCATACATATTTATTCTTTTTTCCCTATCCCCCTCCCCTCTCGCCATATTTATTAGTTCATCATATCTTTTATTTGACCAGCCCGTATTATTATTTCCGCTGTCGGTTGTAAAGAGTGTCATAAAATTATCAGGGTCGGGGTAATCGGCACCCCAGCCAAGCCTGAAGACTGCCGGTGTATCTGTCTTTAGCCTCTTTAAAAACACCTTCCACTCCTGATTGTCAAGCTTCACTTCCACATTAAGATTTCTTTTCCACTGGAATTGGACATTCTCTGCTATAAGGCTGTTTACAGGGTCAGTATTAAATATTAGTGTAATAGGCGGCAGACCTTTCCCGTTAGGAAACCCTGCATTAGAAAGGATTCTCTTTGCCTCTTCAGGATTAAACTTTACGCCGATTTTTGGATTATGTGCAAGCATATCTTTTGATATCCATGAATCTGTTGGAATCTCGCCACCATTTAAGATGCGTGGCAATTCTTCCTTATTGATAGCCATAGCAAATCCCCTTCTTATTCTTCCATCATCAAAGGGCTTTTTATGAACATTGAATCCATAATAATATCCCCTGAGCAAGGGTATATTTTTGTATTCAGATTTTTCCCTGTATGATGGTATGGCTTCAGGCGGCAGGCTCACCATATCTAAATCACCTGTCTCATAGAGTGTAAGGGCAGTGTTTCGCTCATTCACAACAAAGAGCTTAATTGTATTTACTTTAGGTTTGCCGTTATAGTATTTTTCATTTGCCTTTAGAATCAATTGATACTCATGTCTCCATTTAGTCAGCTTAAATGGTCCGTTGGTTATTATATTTTCAGGCTCTGTCCATCTGTCACCATACTTTTCTATAATATCCTTCCTCTGGGGAAAAGTTACCATGAAGGTCGTAATACTGGGGAAATAGACTATTGGTTTTTTTAATCTAACCTCAAGCACACCGGGAGAGATTGCCTTTATGCCTACCAATTCAGGGTCTTTGATTTTACCTGAATTATATTCATAGGCATTTAGTATGTCGTATAAAAAATAGGCATATTCAGCCGCAGTCTGAGGATTTAAGAGCCTTTTCCATGAATACTCAAAGTCATAAGCAGTTACGGGCTTACCATCTGTCCAGAATACATCCTTTCTGAGATAAAAAGTGTATATCTTTCCATCCCCTGATACATCCCATTTTGATGCAATTGCAGGTTTTGGATTCAATTTCTCATCAAACTCTGTAAGCCCCTCCATTATACTTGCAATAACATTAAATGATACTCCATCAGTGGCAAGCGACCAGTCAAGTGTAGGCGGTTCAGTAGAAATACTCATCCTGAAGATATTACTGTTTTTTGTCTCAGCAATATTGCAGGAGGTAAAAATTAAAATAAAGAAGGCTGTTATACAAATCTTTATTTTCATGGTTTTTGAATATACTAAATTACTTGACATTACTCAACTTATATGTTCTTATATGTAAAACTCTTTAAAATAGTCCCGTGAGACTATAAAGGGAAGAAATGAACTATAATAATAAAAATAGAACATTTAGAAGCCTCCTCGCCATTTAATGGCAGGAGGTTTTTTTTTGCTTAAATTTTTATGAATACAAGAGTAATGAATGCTGATGAGGTAAACAGGGCTATTACCAGAATTGCACATGAGGTTCTGGAAAAAAATAGAGGTGCTCATGACATCGTAATTGTCGGCATAAGGACAAGAGGTGTATTTATTGCCGAGAGGCTGGCAATAAAAATTAAAGAGATTGAAGGAGAGGCAATCCCTGTCGGGATTATTGATATAACCCTTTACAGGGATGACATTAAATCTGACATTTCAAAACATATAGTAAAAAAAACAGAGATACCATTTTCTATAACGGATAAAAAAGTCATACTGGTAGATGATGTGCTTTACACAGGAAGAAGCATCAGGGCTGCTATTGATGGCTTGATAGACCTTGGCAGACCTGCAAATATACAACTTGCAGTCCTTATAGACAGGGGACACAGGGAACTGCCGATAAGGGCGGACTTTGTTGGAAAAAATATCCCTACATCCCATAATGAGTCAGTAAAGGTAATGCTGAAAGAAGAGGATGGAGTGGATAAGGTAGTTGTAGAAGAATTAGATGATAAATAAATTAAAGAGTAAAGACCTGATAGGGACTAAAGATTTATCACCTGAGGAGATTCTCCTTATTCTTGATACTGCAGAATCTATGAAGGAGATTTCATCGCGGGATATTAAGAAAGTCCCTGCCTTAAGGGGAAAGACTATAATAAACCTCTTTTACGAATCAAGCACCCGCACACGAACATCCTTTGAGATTGCTGGAAAAAGATTAAGTGCTGATGTTGTAAATATATCAGTCTCTACAAGCAGTGTGGTTAAAGGTGAAACACTCAAGGATACTGCAAAAAATTTAGAGGCAATGAATCCCGATGCAGTGGTTATAAGACATTCATCCTCCGGGGCACCTGATTTTATTTCAAAAATTTTAAAGTGTCCTGTCATAAATGCAGGGGATGGGGCGCATGAGCATCCCACACAGGCTCTCCTTGATTTATTTACAATCAGAGAGAAAAAGAAAGAACTCAAAGGGTTAAAGGTCAGTATAATCGGAGATATTGCCCACAGCCGTGTGGCAAGGTCAAATATATATGCTATGAACAAGATGGGAATGGATGTAACTGTTTCAGGACCATCAACACTAATACCTGTAGATATTGAGAAAATGGGGGTTAAGATATCTACAGATGTAAAAAAGGCAATAGAAGGGGCAGATGTAATTATAATGTTAAGGATTCAACTTGAAAGGCAGGAAAAAGGGTTATTCCCTTCAATCAGGGAATATTCAAGACTGTTTGGACTCAATACTGAAAAATTAAAAAATGCAAAGGAAGATGTAATAATAATGCATCCCGGACCTATGAATAGGGGTGTAGAAATTTCTGCTGATGTGGCTGATGGACAATATTCACTAATCCTTGACCAGGTTACAAACGGTGTGGCTGTAAGAATGGCTATCCTTCATCTTTTGACAGGAGGGGCATGATTAAAAATTCCAAAACACTTATTAAAAACGGCAGGGTTATTGACCCTGCGAATAAGATTGATACTGTACTGGATATCCTCATTGAAAATGGAAAAATAATTGAAATAGGGAACTCACTCACCACTCACCACTCACCACTCACCACTATTATAGATGCCTCTGATAAGATTGTAGTCCCAGGGCTTATTGATATGCATGTCCACTTAAGAGAGCCCGGTTATGAGTATAAGGAAACTATAAAAACAGGGACAGAGGCGGCTTTGGCAGGCGGATTTACATCAATCGCCTGTATGCCGAATACAAAACCTGTAAATGACAATCAGTCTGTTACAGATTTTATATTGGACAAGGCAAGAAAAGAGGGTGTTGTAAATGTATATCCTGTTGGTGCTATAACAAAGGGGCTTAAAGGGGAGGAGCTATCTGAGATTGGCGAGTTAAAATCGGCAGGTGTTGTTGCTGTAACTGATGACGGAAAGCCTGTGATGAACAGTGAATTGATGAGGAGGGCAATGGAATATGCATCCATGTTTGATTTGCCTGTCCTCTCCCACTGTGAGGATTTACACCTTTCTGAGGGGGGTGTAATGAATGAAGGGTTTGCCTCAACAGAATTGGGTCTCAAAGGGATACCAAATACTGCAGAGGATGTGATGACTGCGAGGGATATTGCCTTATCAGAATTGACAGGTGCAAGACTCCATATTGCCCATGTAAGCACAAGAGGTNNCAGTAAATTTAATAAGGGATGCAAAAAATAGAGGTGTAAAGGTTACATGCGAAACAGCACCTCACTACTTCACACTTACAGAAGAAGGGGTAAGAGGATACAACACAAATGCAAAGATGAACCCGCCATTAAGAAGTGAGGACGATTTAAAGGCAATAAGAGATGGGTTAAAGGATGGGACAATTGATGTTATAGCCACAGACCACGCACCTCATGAGGCATCAGAGAAAGATGTTGAGTTTGATAAGGCGCCGTTTGGAATTGTAGGACTTGAAACGGCTTTGCCATTGACTCTGAAACTTGTAGAAGATGGTGTAATTTCCCTTAACGATGCAATTTCAAAATTGACGGTAAATCCTGCCAAGATATTGGGGATAAACAAAGGAACACTTTCAGTTGGAAGTGATGCAGATATTACTATTATCAATCCCGAAGAGGTATGGCAGATAAATGTAAAGAAATTCAAGTCAAAGGGGAAAAATTCACCTTTCAATGGATGGAATGTTAAAGGCATGGTAAATACAGTAATAATAAACGGAGTCAAACAGATTTAGTCAAAATCCAATCTGACTATTTCTCAACCCAAAAAATGCATTTACTGATTTCATATTGAGAAATAATTGCTATTTAATCTGACATTTGCTATTTTGAAATTATGGGTAAGGCGATATTGGTTTTATCAGATGGAACAATATTTGAGGGGGAATCCTTCGGTGCAGAGGGTGAGACTATAGGAGAGGTTGTATTTAATACAAGCATGATTGGGTATCAGGAGATACTTACAGACCCTTCTTATAGAGGACAGATTGTTACAATGACATACCCTCTGATAGGAAATTATGGAATAAATGAGGAAGATGTGGAATCTGTAAAACCGCAGACTGCCGGGTTTATTATTAAGGAGGGAAGTAAGATTATAAGCAACTGGCGGGCACAGAAAAGTCTTGATGAATATCTTAAAGATTATAATATTGTCGGCATTCAGGGAATTGATACGAGGATGCTTACAAAACATATAAGGGATAAGGGGGCACAACAGGGTATAATTTCAACTACAGATTTTAATCCAGAAAGTCTTATTAAGAAGGCAAAAGAATCCCCCACAATGATAGGAAGAGACCTGGTCAAAGAGGTTACCTGCCATGAGAAATACCACTGGACAGAAGGGGGATGGAATATAGAAGTCAGAAGTCAGAAGTCAGAAGCCAGAAATCAAGAAAAACGATTCAGGGTTGTTGCATACGATTGTGGTATAAAGCAAAATATACTAAGACAATTGGTAGATGCAGGCTGTGATGTGACTGTTGTCACTGCATTCACAAGTCCTGACAAAGTTCTATCAATAAATCCAGACGGTATATTTTTATCAAACGGTCCCGGAGACCCTGACGCTGTCCCATATATGGCAGAAAATATAAGAGGACTTATCGGTAAAAAACCTATATTTGGAATATGTCTCGGTCATCAGATATTATGCCTATCATTTGGTGCAAAGACCTATAAATTGAAATTTGGACACAGAGGCGGTAATCACCCTGTGATGGATTTAACTACGAGAAAGGTAGAGATTACCGCCCAGAATCATGGTTTTGCGGTGGATGCAGCTTCACTCCCGCCGGAACTTGAACTAACCCATATAAATCTAAATGATAAAACTGTAGAGGGAGTAAAACATAAAAACCTGCCTATTTTCTCTATCCAGTATCACCCCGAGTCATCACCTGGACCCCATGATTCAAGATATCTATTTAACAGGTTTGTAGAATATATGGAATATCATCTTACACAAAAGTAAGAATAAGGAGGATATGCAGAAGACAGAAGTCAAAAGACAGACAACAGACAACAGACAACAGAAGACAGAGGACAGAGGTAAGTTATTCCTTGTCTGGCTTCTGACTTCTGTCCTCTGTCTTCTTGTTGGTTGTGCCGAGAGGAGTCCATACAAATACTACAATATATACACCCTCGTGGAACCAGAGGTCATCAAAAACGGGATAAAACAGCCGCCAAGCTATGACAAAGAATTTGAGGATGACAGACTATCAATAAAATTTACATTCAAAGAAAAGAAGATATACTTTAGACTTAAAAATAAAACGGATGAACAACTAAAAATTTTATGGGAGAGGTTTTCCTTTGTAGATACAAATGGAGTCGTGCAGAGAATAACAGGCTTTAAAAATATATTTACAGACAAAATGGACAAACAACCTATTCAGGAGATTCAGGCAAAGACAGAATTAAATGATTTAATCGTTCCCATAGAAAATATAGAGTTTATGGAAGAATGGACATGGTATGTCCGTCCATTATTCAATCAGACTGACGAAGAAGCAATTAAAAACAGGGGAAAGATATTTTCAATTTCAATGCCAATAGAGATTGCCGGAAATATAATTGATTACAACTACAAATTCAGGATAGACCATGTAGTGCCACAATCAACATGGGTCTATTAGCTACACTCTGATATTTATTGTCCCTCTTACTGACTCTTATACAGTGTATTTGTTCCTTCTTTCAGACACAGACAAGAAATTCCCTTGACAAAGAACTCATACCTAATTTATCCTTCCGTTATGAGCTTTAAGGATGCAATCACCCTTCTGCAGGATGACTTAACTAAGGTAGAGGAGTATATCAAAAAAAATTACAACTCCGATGTTGCCCTTATTCCAACTATAAGCAGTTATCTGTATAACGGCGGCGGTAAGAGGCTCAGACCTCTCCTTGTCCTAATCACATCAAAGATGTGCGGTTATAGCAGCCATAATGGCAGCAGCAGGCACATAACCTATTCATGCGTGGTTGAGTTCATCCATGCCGCTACGCTCCTCCATGACGATGTGGTTGATGAGTCAGACATAAGGAGAGGAAACCCTTCTGCAAATGCAAAATGGGGAAATGACGCAAGCGTGCTTGTTGGTGACTACCTCTTTTCAAGGTCATTTGCCCTCATGGCAGAGGACAATGACAAGAGGATAATGGCTATACTGTCCGATGCAATAAAAAATGTGGCAGAGGGCGAAATCAAACAGCTGATTAATAAATATACACTTGATACTACTGAGGATACATATTTGGATACTATAAATAGAAAGACTGCCGCCCTTATCTCAGCATGCTGTGGAATTGGTGCTATACTCGGCGGTGTCCCCAATGAGAAGGTTGATGCATTGATATCATTTGGAAAGAATATCGGCATTGCATTTCAATTGGTGGACGATGTCCTTGATTACACATCAAATGAAATGGTACTTGGAAAACCTGTTGGAAACGACCTCGTTGAGGGGAAGGTTACATTACCCATTATACATTTATACAGAGAGGCTAATGAAGGAAGAAAAGACGAATTAAAGGAGATTATGAATTCCCCTGAAATAAGCAGGGAGCAGCTGAAGCGTGTTATATACCTCATGAAAAGCTATGGTGCAATAGACTACACAATGAAGAGGGCAAGGGATTATATTGAGAATGCAAAACAGAGTATAGCCTCTTTAAAATCTTCTTCTACCGAACAATACTTTAATACCCTCATATCTGTAGCAGATTATATAGTAGAGAGAAAAAGCTAAAAATTAGGATTCAGGGATCAAGGGTAGAGGAAAAACAGCCCTTGAACCCACGAACCCTTGAACCCTTGAACCCACGAACCCTTCTATGAACACACATCCTTTAGTCAAGCTTGCCAGAGATACAATTGATGCTTATGTAAAAACAGGTAAAACTATATCCATCCCCTCTTACCTTACCGATGAGATGAAAGGAATGGCAGGGGTATTTGTCTCAATAAAAAAACATGGAGACCTGAGAGGATGCATTGGAACATTCTCCCCCACACAACCTAATATAGCCGCTGAAGTTATACAGAATGCTATAAGTGCGGCAACAAGGGACCCAAGATTCCCCCCTATTACACCTGAAGAACTTGATTCGCTGGATATTTCTGTTGATATCCTTACAGAGCCTGAAAAGATAGCCTCTCCTGATGAACTTGACCCAAAAAGATATGGCGTCATTGTAACAAAAGGATGGAAAAAGGGCCTTCTCCTTCCTGATATTGAAGGTGTTGACACAGTTGAAGAGCAGATTTATATTGCCAAAAGAAAGGCAGGAATATCACCTGATGAGGAGGTAAAACTGCAGAGGTTTGAGGTGAAGAGGTATAAATAGGTAAATTAATTTTTGTTTTTTTATGCATGAGGCACTGTATTACGAAAAATTAGAGGATAAAAAGGTAAGATGCAATCTCTGCCCCCACCACTGCACCATCAAGGATGGCAAGATTGGTATATGTATGGGGAAGGAGAACAGGGGGGGTGTGCTTTATGCAAAAAACTATGCACAGACCACATCTATAGCAAATGATCCAATTGAAAAGAAGCCACTATACAATTTCTATCCCGGAACCGAGATATTATCCATAAGTCCCAACAGTTGTAATCTGAGCTGTAAATTCTGCCAGAACTGGGAAATCTCTCAGATGGAATCCCCCACACAGCACCTGTCTTCTGAAAGGGCAGTAGAATTTGCAAAGAAATACAAATCAATCGGCATATCCTATACATATACCGAACCGCTAATGTGGTATGAATATGTCCTTGATACCGCCAAACTGGCACAAAAGGAGGGACTGAAAAATGTCCTCGTTACAAATGGATTTATAAATGAGGAACCTCTTATTAAAATACTCCCTCTGATAGATGCCATGAATATAGATGTAAAATCTATGGACGATTCCTTTTACAGAAAAATATGCTCGGCAAGACTGGATCCAGTATTAAAAACAGTAGAGATATCCCAGAAGTCATGTCATGTAGAGATTACAAACCTTGTAATACCGACACTAAATGATACAGACGAACTCTTTCACAAATTAACAGACTGGCTTTCATCAGTAAACCCAAACATACCACTTCACTTTTCAAGATACTTTCCAAATTACAAGATGCCCCTCCCGCCTACGCCCCTTGAGACACTCAAGAGGGCAAGGGAAATTGCAACAAAGAAGATAAACTATGTCTATGTGGGAAATATCATGCAGGATGAATGGAACAATACATACTGCCACAACTGTAAAAAGCTTATCATCTCAAGGGAAGGATATTTTGTAATTGAAAAGAATTATAGTAATGGAAAGTGCAATTTCTGCAAAACCCCCCTCCCTATTGTCGGTTAATTAATTTTGAGTATTCTACAAATTGTAGTAAAATAATTTCAAGATTACCACATTACCACAAAGAGATATTTACAGATGAATTCTTCTAAAAAAACAATTTCAGTTGACGGGGTTAATCTTACGCTAAGCCATCCTGATATCACAGATATTAGATGGATAGGTAATGGCGAGATACTGAAACAACTCCTTGCATGCTGGCTTGTCGTTGATGAGAAGGATTTGCCCCTCTCACCACGAGTTACAGGAACTCCCGGCATAGGGAAGACCACCCTTGCAACGGCTGCAGCAAAATTAAGAGGACAGCCTCTCTATATATTTCAATGCACAGCTGATACAAGGCCCGAAGACCTTCTCATAACACCAGTTCTGTCTGAATCGGGGAAGATTTCATATCATGCCTCACCTCTTGTAAGTGCAATGCTTACAGGCGGTATATGTATCCTTGATGAGGGTAACCGCATGAATGAAAAGAGCTGGGCATCTCTCGCACCTCTGCTTGACTACAGGCGGTATGTTGAATCTATAGTCGCGGGTATAACCATTCATGCCGATAGTGAATTCAGGTGCTGTGTAACAATGAATGATGATGAATCAACTTTTGAAATACCTGATTATATCCTTTCAAGACTACAGCCGACACTCTCACTCGGTTTTCCTGACAAAAAGAGCGAGATGTCAATACTGCAGTATCACCTCCCATTTGCAGAGGATGAAATGCTCAGGATGACAGTAGATTTCCTCCAGAGGTCTCACCAGCTTAATCTTGACTTTTCTCCAAGGGATGGAATCCATCTACTTCAGTATGCAATTAAGAGGCTGTCCCAAGACCCGCAACACCCGATTTCAAGGGATGAAGTATGGAAAGAGTCAATTAAAAACATACTCGGTGAAGACGCCTTAAATCTTGACAAGATGGCTGAGAAAAAGAAAAAAACTTTTGGAGAAGAAGGATTCCCGATGGGAATGGGTGATTTCTTCTTTGACTCCGACAGCCCCCTTCATCCGGATAGAGAAAATATATAAGGACAAAATCAAATTAATCCGCAGATTACACAGATTTTAAAATATTTTAACAAAAGATAGACAGGATGCCTTGTTAAATTAGTTTTTTTTTATTGTTTTTAATCTGCGTTAATCTGCGAAATCTGCGGATATATAATTTCCTTTGTATAAAAATGTTAAGAATAAGATTCCACGGCAGGGGCGGTCAGGGGACGAAGATTGCAAGCAGGCTTGTTGGAACAGCCGCTTTTCTTGACGGTCTCTACGCACAGGATTTCCCGCTATATGGAGCCGAGAGGAGAGGTGCACCGATAACCGCATTTACCCGCATATCCAGAGAACCTATCTTAGAACGGGGTGTAATATCAGAGCCTGATATTCTAATAGTAATGGATGAAACCCTTCTGAATGACCCAATGGCAATGCCATTAACAGGGCTGAAGGAGGACGGAGTCATTTTTTTAAATACAACCCATAGCCCGGCAGAAGCAAAAAATAAATATAAAATCAAGGCACAGATAATTACATTAGATATAACAAAGATTGGCATTGATACACTCGGAAAGCCCATTCTCAGCACCCTTGCAGGCGGTGCTGCATCAAGGATTGTAGGCATTAGAGAGGATTCATTAAAAAGGGCTATTGAAAAAGAACTGTCTGATATAACAACAGACAGTGAACTTATTAAAAAAAATATAGAGGCATCACTTTACTGCTTTAATAACATTACACCTGTAGAGGTAAAAACCTCTGAAATCACACATAAAGGAAGCACTGTTATCTCCGTGCCATTTGAAGCAGCCTCAATCTCAACACCTTCTGTAAATACAGCAGGAAATACCCCTTTGCGAAAGACAGGCAACTGGCGGACATTTAAACCGATTTTTAATTATGAATTATGCAATAAATGTATGATATGTGTTGCGAGATGCCCTGACGGTTGCATTGCTATAATGAATGAACGGGGTTTCCCATCTATAGATTACGACAACTGTAAGGGATGCCTGATATGTATTGACGAATGCCCTGTTCATGCGATAGAAAAAATTAGGGAGGTTCACACATGGTAGCAATAAAGGAGATGCTTACAGGAAATTCTTCTGCTGCGTGGGGTGTGAGGCTTGCAGAGATTGATTATATCCCTGCTTACCCTATTACACCACAGACAGAGATTATTGAGACACTGGCAAAATGGATAAGCGACGGGGTCATGGATACAAGAATGGTTACAATGGACTCCGAGCATTCTATGATTACGGCGGGGGGGGCTGCATCAGCCACAGGGGTGAGGGCATTTACTGCAACTTCAAGTCAGGGGCTTCTGTACGGTTTTGAGATGCTCTATACAGTGGCTGGATGGCGTGTCCCCCTCGTGATGGTGAATGTATCAAGGGGGCTCTCAGCACCGATAACACTTGAGCCTGACCATAATGATATCCTGTCTGCAAGGGATTCAGGGTTTTTACAGATTCATTGTGAGACCTGTCAGGAGGTTCTTGATTCTATTCTGATAGCTTACAGACTTGCAGAGGATGAACGGGTGCTTTTACCTATCTTTGTTAATATGGATGGTTTTCACCTCTCATTCACGAGGGAGCCTGTAGAGATTCCAGACATAGAAGATGTCAGGAGGTTCTTGCCAACTTATAATCCCAAACACGCCTTTTTTAAGGCGAGTCAGCCTATGGCACAGGGTATTGCAGTCTTAGGCGGACCAATATATTCTTATTTCAAATACCAGATGCACCTTGCGAGTCAAAAGGGACTTGAGGTTTATAAAGAAATCAGTAAAGAATTTGAAAATATATTTTTCAGAAGATACGACACATTAGAAGGATATATGACAGATGATGCCGAATATATACTGATTATG
>DNJG01000159.1 GCA_003489165.1 Nitrospinota bacterium
AGAAGAATCATTATGATCTCCTTAGATATGAACATGATTCCCTAACCCATTCAGGATACTGGTGCGACTTTCCAGAATTTACTCTTGAGGAGACGGAATAATAAATTAGTTCAATGATGATAATATATGAAAATTGTTCTAACAGGTGCGACAGGTTTTATTGGCAAAGAACTTTGCCCCAAGCTTAAAGAAAAAGGTAATTCTCTTGTCGTTTTGACAAGAGATATTCATAAGGCTAAAAAGAGACTTGGAGATCTGGTTGTAGCAGTTGAATGGGATGCAAAAACATTAGGCGATTGGGTAAAATATGTTGATGGCTCGGATGCAGTAATAAATTTAACCGGTGAATCAATAGGCGGGGAATCAATAATTCCGGTACCTTCCTTTGCATTGAAAATTGCCCTTGGAGAAATGTCAGATTTACTTCTCAAAGGACAGAAAGTGATTCCCGAAAAACTTCTTGAGAATGGATATAAATTTTTATTTCCCGAGATTGAAGCTGCATTAAATAATATTTTACAGAAAATTTAAAATTCCTAAGAAAATAGCAAAAAAAAACTCAAAAAAAATACCAGAACATCCATAACAAATAGTTTTTTGAAGAATATGAATCTTAGTGAGAAGAGGTGTGTGCCATGCGAAGGCGGAAATCCGCCAATGGGAGAAATAGAGATAAAAAATCTTATGAAGGAGGTTTCTTTATGGTCACTTAAGAACGAACACTTATTCAGACTTTTCAAATTTAAGAACTTTTTAGAGGCGATAGACTTTGTAAACAGTGTTGCCAGATTAGCAGAAGAGGAAATGCATCATCCTGATATATCAGTCCGCTATAACAGGGTAGATTTAGAGTTGTGGACACATGTCGTAAAAGGGCTTTCAGAGAATGATTTTATACTGGCGGCAAAAATATATAAATTGTTAGATAAACCTGATTAACTGTTAATGATAAAAAAGGAGGTTATTATGGCAAGTAAGAAATTGATGGGGAGGCTCAATTCTGCAGTAGCGAGAGAGATTCAGGTAAGTATTCAGTATATGTGGCAGCATATAATGGTAAAGGGTATTAATGCAGATACATTGGGGGATATATTTAAAAAGATTTCAATTGAAGAAATGAAGCATGCAGAGGAAATAGCAGAAAGAATTTTTTATCTTGGTGGTATACCAACCCACCAGCCAATGCCTATTAAGATTGGAAATACTGCAAGAGAGATGCTAAAGATTGATAAAAAGCAAGAGGAAGAGGCTATTGCCCTATATAAGGAAATAATAACACTTGCTGAGAAGGAGGGCGATACTGTTACAGCAAATCTTTTTACTGATATTCTTGCAGATGAGGAGGAACATCATAATCACTTCTCAAAATTGCTTGTCGATTGACGAATTGGCTCAGTCCTCTTCAATCTCTGCAAAGTCTTCCTTAGATGCCCCGCAATCGGGGCATTTTTCGGGCGGGTCTCCACATTGCCCATGACAGCTATAGATATAGCCGCATATAAGGCACTTATATATCAGTTCCATATCTTTCTGGTATTGTGCAGATAATTTTTGGAATGAGGACTATAATGATCAATATATCACACTAAAATGGTTGGATGAAGTTTTATAAGTATCACTCTAACAGGTGCAGGTTTGTGATGAAAGAATTTCTGTTGATAGCGGTTGTATTGTTTTCTATTTTAGACGGCTGTTCTAATGCTGAAAGCCCTGTTGGAGGTGTTTCTATGAGTAGTGGCAATAATAATCTTGAAAAGGCAGGAATCTACGAAAAGCCTTCCAAGGAGGGACTGATGAAGAGACTCACACCGCTTCAGTTCAAAGTCACACAAAAAAATGGTACAGAGCCTCCCTTTCAGAATGAGTATTGGGACAATAAGAAAGAGGGTATATATGTAGATATTGTCTCCGGCGAGCCGCTTTTCAGTTCTTTCGACAAGTTTGACTCAGGCACCGGATGGCCAAGCTTTACAAAGCCGTTGGAGCCAAATAATATTGTGGAAATGGAGGACAGGAGCCTCTTTACAGTAAGAACGGAGGTTAAGAGCAGACACGCTGATTCTCACCTCGGGCATGTATTCAACGACGGTCCAAAACCAAGCGGGCTTAGATACTGCATAAACTCCGTAGCACTGAGATTTATTCCAAAGGAAAATCTGGAAAAAGAAGGATACGGAAGTTATAGGTCGTTGTTCAAGTAGTTTTAATTGAAGGGGGGTGGCTTATGATAAAATTTAATGGTGTGAATCACCTTGCTATGGCAACTGGAGATATGGACAAGACCATCCTGTTCTGGCGGGACCTGCTCGGAATGAGGCTGGTGGCAGGGCTGGGACAGCCGGGATACAGGCATTATTTTTTTGAGATATCGGAAAATGACTTGATTGCCTTCTTTGAATGGACTGGTGTCAAGGCAGTTTCTGAAAAGGTTCATGGTCAGCCGGTCAAGGGGCCTTTTATATTTGACCATGTATCCTTTGGAGTAGAGACAGAGGATAACCTTTGGGAGCTGAAGGATAAGCTATCTGCAGCAGGGTTTGAAGTATCGGATGTCATAGACCACGGTTTTATCCATTCTATTTATGCCTATGACCCAAACGGCATTTCGATTGAGTTCAGCTATAATAAAGAGGGTATTGACATCCGTAAAAATCCGGCAATGAGGGATACAAAGCCTTCCGCCATAACTCTTGAAGGCTCGGAGCCGCAATCAGATAAATGGCCAAAGGTTGAGAGACCCACGTTAAAAGAGGAACGTATGGTGTATCCTGGTGCTGGAAGCGAGTTGTTTCATGAGAAAAAGAGGGGTGGATAATAAATTACATCTTCTCAAGCTGGAGGGTTGCGTAGATGACACGCCACAATATGCCCGTTTCCCGGGTCTTTCAATTCAGGATAGACAGTTTCGCATATTGTCATCTTATATGGACATCGGGGGTGGAAATAGCATCCTGACGGCGGTTTTATTGGTGAAGGGACATCCCCTTTTAAAATAATCCTTTTCTTTTTTACTGTCGGGTCAGGTATAGGGACTGCCGAAAGCAGCGCCTCCGTATATGGATGCTGGGGAGAGGCATATAGCTTATCACTATCTGCTGTCTCTACAATCCTGCCAAGATACATTACTGCCACCCTGTCACTTATATGCTCAATGAGTCTTAAATCATGGGATATGATGAGATATGAAAGTTTAAATTCATCCTGAAGGTCTTCAAGGAGGTTTATAACCTGTGCCTGTATGGATACATCAAGTGCAGAGACAGGCTCATCTCCGATTATCAGTTTTGGATTTAATGCGAGAGCCCTTGCTATACCGACCCTCTGCCTCTGTCCGCCGCTAAATTCATGCGGATATCTCTTCATATGGTCGGGTCTTAATCCAACCCTTTTCATTAAATTTGCAACCATCTCCTCCTTTTGTTTCCCTTTTGCTATCTTATGTATCTCAATCGGTTCGCCAATTATACTCCCAACTTTCATTCGCGGATTTAAGGATGCGTAAGGGTCCTGAAATATAATCTGCATCTCCCTTCTAAGGGGGCGAAGTTCTTTCTTACTTAAATTTGTTATATCCTTTCCTTCAAATTCAATCTTCCCCTCTGTAGGCTCTGTTAGACGGAGTATTGCCCTTCCTGCTGTGGTTTTTCCACAGCCACTCTCACCCACAAGCCCAAGAGTCTCTCCATGTCTTATTTCAAAGGATATTCCATCCACTGCATAGACATATCCGACTGTCTTTGAAAGAATACCCCCCTTTATGGGGAAGTGTTTTTTTAAATTGGTAACTTTGAGTAAAGAGTTATTCATAAAATAATTTTTAGCCACAGACTTTCACTGACTAAAATATTTTTATTTTAAAAGTCTGTGTAAGTCCTTAGTTTTTTTAACTCACCATCCAGCATGAGGCTGAATGCCCATCACTAACAGACTTTAACTCTGGCTCTTTTTCTCTGCATATATCCATTACAAACGGACATCGGGGATGAAAATAACACCCCTTTGGCAGATTATACAAACTCGGGACAATTCCAGGTATTTCATGGAGCCTTCTTTTTACTTTGTGATTCTCTGCCGCCTTATCTACACGAGGGACAGATTTGAGAAGTCCCTGAGTATATGGGTGTAATGGATTTGCAAAGATTGTCTTTACATCTGCTGTCTCCACTATTTTTCCTGCATACATTATTACTACATTCTTTGCAGTATCTGCAATAATCCCAAGGTCATGGGTTATTAAGATTACTGCCGAGCCAAACTCCTCCTTTAACTTTATCATTAAATCGAGTATCTGTGCCTGTATTGTTACATCAAGTGCAGTAGTAGGCTCATCTGCAATCAGGATTTTGGGATTGCAGGCAAGTGCCATAGCTATCATTACTCTTTGTCTCATACCCCCGCTTAATTGGTGTGGGTATTGATATGCAATCTTTTCAGGGGCAGGTATTCCAACATGTTTCAGCATCTCTATAGATTTTTCCATTGCCTCTCTTTTGTTTAATCCCTTATGCACAGTAAATGCCTCAGAAATCTGGTTACCGACAGTGAATACAGGATTCAGGGCTGTCATCGGCTCCTGAAATATCATAGAGATTCTATTTCCCCTGACCTTTCTTATTTCCTCATGAGAGAGTTTAAGCAGATTATTACCTTCAAATAGTATTTCTCCATCAACAATCCTGCCGGGAGGTTCCTGTATCAATCTAAGGATAGATAATGCGCTTACAGTCTTTCCACAACCCGATTCACCCACAAGCCCGAGTGTCTCTCCCTCATTTATACCGTAACTTACACCATCAACTGCCTTTGCGATGCCTTCCGATGTATAGAAGTAAGTCCTAAGATTCTTAACCTGTAATATAGGCTCTGACATGGGAGTTATTATAATTTTCTTTTAGCAGTAAAACAAGAAATTTATAAAATTTACCACAGAGGCACGGAGACACAGAGATATTAAAAATTTTTAAAATATTCATATTTTCCTCAGTGCCTCAGTGTCTCAGTGGTTTAATTAGGTTTTTGGTTTTTGTTGTTGAATACTCACTGCAGTATATGGTAAATTTCTCACATAAAAAAGGGGGAGAGATGATACTAAAAGAAGAATTATTAAAGATAGTGCGAAAACAGTCATACGAAAAGAGGAAGGTAGTTCTTTCATCAGGCAAGGATAGCGATTTTTATATTGACGGCAAGATGACTACAACTAATCCGAAGGGGGCATTTCTTGTAGGGAAGTTGATGTTTGAAAAGATAAAGAGACTTGGGCTTGATGGTGTCGGGGGGCTTACAATGGGTGCTGACCCGATAGCAACAGCAATTGCCCTTGTAAGCCATGTTGAGGGGAGGCCATTAACTGCTTTTTTTGTTAGAAAAGAGCAGAAGAAGCACGGGAAACAGCTCTGGATTGAAGGAGGGTGGGGTTTAAAAGAGGGCTCAAAGGTTGCTATAGTTGAAGATGTTGTTACGACAGGCGGTTCAACACTAAAGGCTATTGAAAAGGCAGAGGAGGCAGGGTTCGTTGTTGCAAAGGTCTTAGCCCTTGTGGACAGGGAAGAAGGGGGAAGAGAAAATCTTGAGAAGAAGGGTTATAAGTTTGAGTCAATTTTTACTAAGGGGGATATCTTAGGAGAAGGTTAATGTGTATCTTTTTAGTTATTGAAAGTAGTGAAGAGGTTGGGTTTTCACACCTCAAGTTTCCCTACAACAATTACTTCTGCATCAGGAGGATTGAGGATGGTGCTGCTATTGGGACAAATGAGTCTCTCTGCTCCTATCTATCAGCCTTGGAGGAGTGTCCTGATTTCTGTTTAAGTGAGGAAGAAGGTGATGATTAATATAGTGATAATGATTTCATCAATATTTTTGTTTGTGAATACAGCTGCAGCGGATAGTTCAAAGAGCAAAAATATAGATGGCATGGTTTTTATCAAGGGCGGTTGTTTTCAGATGGGTGATTCATTTGGAGACGGCTATGCAGGTGAAAGACCTGTCCACGAGGTCTGTGTAAATGATTTTTATATAGGTGAGGCTGAGGTAACACAGGGTGAGTGGAAGGTTTTTATGGCTGAAAATCCGTCAGTTAATAAATGGGGGGATAATTATCCAGTTGATTCAGTTGACTGGGAGGATGTTCAAGAGTTCATAAAAAAAATGAATGTGAAAACCGGAAAAAGCTACCGCCTTCCCACAGAGGCTGAATGGGAATATGCAGCGAGGAGTGGAGGGAGGAAAGACAAATTTGCAGGGACGAATGATGAGTCAGTGCTTGAAGAATATGCGTGGTATTATAAAAATTCCGATAATGAGACTCATCCTGTAAAACAGAAAAAACCAAATGCACTTGGGCTTTACGATATGTCAGGTAATGTGTGGGAGTGGGCATCTGACCTGTATGATGGAAGTTATTACGAAATAAGTCCTAAAGATAATCCAAAGGGTCCGGATAATGGAATGTATCATATGCTCCGCGGCGGTTCTTGGTATAGTGAGGCAAAGAATGTCCGAACAACCGACAGATATTGGACAAAGGTAGGGGGAGGAGGCACTGATACACTATACGGCTTTCGCCTCGCTATGTCTGCGGATTAGATATCATCAATATCTTACGAAACATATATTTACTAAAGTGTGAAGAAAATTACCACAGAGACACGGAGACACAGAGTTTTTAAAAGCGGTTTAAACGGTTTAATCTGTTTATTTCTCTGTGCCTCAGTGTCTCAGTGGTTTAATCAGGTTTTTGTTCATGTATAGGAAATTATAATAACTCTAAGGAATTCAGGAAGGCATGAAAAAATATTCCTATATTCCTACTTTCCTAAGAGAAATTAGATTTTTGTTCTTTTCTTCGTGACCTTCGTGGTTAAATTGTTTTGATTCCAACTTGTACGGAATTAAGGAGCAACTCTAATGTCTTTTGATATAAGTATAAAGATTGCAGGACAGGCAGGTCAGGGGATTCAGTCCATTGCTGAAATACTGCTGAAGGTATTAAAACTTAACGGCCTGCATGTTTTTGCCTATCAGGATTATATGTCGCGGGTTCGCGGCGGACATAATTTCATGCAGGTCAGAATAAGTGACAGTCCTGTATACTCAATAAAGGAAGATTGCAATATACTTGTAGCCCTTGATACAAATAGTGTTGATGTGCATAGAAATGAGGTTCCAAAGGGAGGGGCTATAATCTATGACCCCCATTCCACAATGGTGGACTCCCCTGATAACAGATTTATTCCGATTCCGATGAACAATCTCGCCAAAGAAGCTGGCAGTCCCGTCTTGAGCAATACAATATCTGCAGGTTCTATTCTGGCGCTATTGGATATAGATAAAATGGATGCAGAGGAATTTATAAAAAAACAGTTTGCCAAAAAGGGGGAAGAGGTTATAGGGAAAAATCTGAAGGCATTGGCGAAGGGGTATGCATATTTTTTGGAGAATTTTCGCAACTGGAAATTTACAGATATAAAGGCGCAGAAGAAAAACAAGACGATTTTAATAAACGGAAGTGAGGCGGTGGGGTTTGGTGCTATTGCCGGCGGATGCCAGTTCATTGCTGCCTATCCAATGAGCCCTTCTACTGGAGTCTTTACATATATTACAGGTAAGGCAAAAGAATTTAATATTATTTCTGAGCAGGCAGAGGATGAGATTGCGGCAATAAATATGGCATTGGGCGCTTCTTTTGCTGGTGCAAGGGCAATGACAACCACATCAGGCGGCGGTTTAAGTCTAATGGCGGAGGGTTTGAGTTTGGCAGGCGTAATGGAGGCACCGGTTGTAGTTGTAAATGCCCAGAGACCTGGCCCTGCAACAGGTCTTGCAACAAGGACAGGACAGGAAGATTTAGAGTATGTTCTGCATATTGGACATGGGGAATTTCCGCGATTTATCTTTGCACCGGGGCATCATGAGGAGGCATTTTTTACTACAATCCATGCATTCAATCTCTCGGACAAATATCAGGTCCCTGCCTTTATTTTAATTGACCAGTATTTTGCAGATACTTATGCAACAGAGAAGGAATTTGATTTGAATAAAGTAAAGGCTATCAGTTATCAGCCGTCAGTTGTCAGTACTCCATATCTTAGATATAAAATTACGAAGGACGGTGTATCACCGAGGGCATATCCGATGCAGGGTGATTTCACATTTATAGCGGACAGCCACGAGCATACAGAGAATGGTCACATAACAGAAGATGGAGAAGTTAGAAATAAAATGGTGGAGAAACGTTTCAGGAAATTGAAGGGTATGCAGAAGGAATTTGGCAAACCAACCTATTATGGTGATAAACTTGTCCCTTCAGGCAGTGAGAAGGGAAAGGCAAAGACTGTGTTTATAACATGGGGTTCAAACTACGGTGTTGTAAGGGAGACTGTTGATTGTTTGAAGAAACAGAAACGTTCAGTTGCTATGCTTCATTTTAACCGCATCTATCCATTTCCGAGAAAAGAAGCAGTATCACTACTTAAAGGGGCAAAGGAGATAATTACAGTAGAAAATAATTATCAAGGACAATTCGGCAATATATTAAAGGCAGAGACAGGAATAGAGGCAGATAGAAAAATCTTAAAATACGATGGCAGGCCATTTACAGTGGAGTATATTCTAAAAAGAATTTAATAGGACGCAGATTGACGCAGATATAAACAGAGATAATCTATGGAAAACACAAATCCATTTCATTATGAAGGTGAGCTTTCGTGGTGTCCGGGGTGCGGAGATTTTCAGATATTAAAATCTGTGGAGAAAACCCTGACTTCACTGAATAAAAAGCCTTCAGAGGTAGTGCTGGTTTCAGGGATTGGTCAGGCTGCGAAACTACCACATTATATCCATGCAAATGGGTTTAACGGGCTTCATGGAAGGGCATTGCCGCCTGCCTTTGGCATAAAAGCTTTTAATAGAGATTTGACTGTCCTCGTGACAACAGGTGATGGGGATTGTTATGGTGAAGGGGGCAACCACCTTATTCATGCAATAAGGAGAAATATTGATATAACTGTAATTGTCCACAATAATCAGGTCTATGGACTTACAAAGGGGCAGGCATCACCAACATCCGAGGTTGGTATGGTTACAAAGACCCAGCCGTATGGTGTTGTATCGCTTCCATTTAATCCAATTGCCTTTGCAATTGCTATGGATACGCCATTTGTTGCACGGAGTTATTCAAAGGAGATAGATTTTACAGCAGAACTTATAAGACAGGGAGTTGAGACAAAAGGTTTTGCATTAATAGATATATTACAGCCCTGTGTGTCATTTAATAAGATTAATACATATCAGTGGTATTCCCAGCGGGTATATAAACTGGACAACACCTATGACCCGACAAACAGGGTAAAAGCATTTGAGAAATCTCTTGAATGGGGAGATAAGATACCAATCGGTGTTATATATCGTTCACAGAGGCAAACTTATGATGAGACTTTGGATAGACTCGGCATTAAGCCTCAGATAAACCCCGCACACAACCTAATACAAAGAGGCTCCTCGCAGGGGGTTATGTGCGGGGTAAACACCCTGCCTGACCTATCAAAGGTAAAATCCCTCCTGAGTGAATTTTGAAAAACAAAAAATACAATATAACCGAAGAAATGCGGAGGATAGGGATAAAAAACAAGTGTAAAAAATCTCTGTGTCTCTGCGTCTCTGTGGTTTATAATTTTTAAAATGAAGGTCATAAGAGGTTCACAGAATATTAAAGATAAAGTAAAAAACCCGATTCTTACACTCGGCAATTTTGATGGTGTCCATCTTGGACACAGGGAGATATTCAGAAGGGTAGTGGAGAGGGCAAGAGAGATTCAAGGGACAAGTATAGTCTATACCTTTGAACCGCACCCATTGCGAATAGTAGCACCGAGCAGAACCCCGCCGATCCTGACCACTTTTAGAAAGAAGATGCAATTGATAGAGAAGTCTGCTATAGATATAGTTGTGTGTGCTGATTTTACAAAGAGGTTTGCCGACCAGCATCCGAGGGATTTTGCAAGAGATACATTGTCAGGAAAAATCGGCGTAAAAGAGGTCTTTGTTGGATATGACTACACCTTTGGAAAAGGGAGGGAAGGGACTATTGACTACCTTAAAAAAATGGGGGAGGAGTTTGGATTTAAGGTAACGGTCATAGATGCACTAACAATTAATGGAGAGATAGTCAGCAGCACGCTTTTAAGGGATACAATTGAAGACGGTAAGGTTGAGAAGGCAAAGGGGTTGCTGGGAAGGTATTATTCAATTGAGGGGCGGGTTGTTGATGGTTTTAAAAAGGGGAGTGTAATAGGTTTCCCAACTGCAAATATAGACACATCTTACGATTTGATACCCCATACAGGTGTCTATGTTGTAAAAACACTGTTTGATGAGGAAATTTATGATGGTGTGGCAAATGTAGGTTTTAATCCCACCTTTCACAGAGACAGATTGAGTGTTGAGGTTCATATATTTAATTTCAGCAGTGATATATATGGTAGAGAGATAGAGGTGTTTTTTATAAAAAGGGTAAGAGATGAGGTTGAATTTACCTCTGCCAATGAATTAAAAATACAGATAGAGAAAGATGTAGATAGTGCAAGGGAGATATTGAAGGGAGTAAGCAGGCAGGAGTTGGATGTAAACTGATGATGTAGATAGTAGATAAATGAAAAATAAACATTTAATTATAACGATTCTGATTACTCTTGGGGCGCTCTATTATACTTTTAAGAACATAACATTTAGTGAGCTTTTAAAAGCCCTTTCCACTGTCAACTACCTTAGCCTTTTGCCTGCAATTTTAATCATTATATTAACCTATTTTTTCAGGGCAATCCGTTGGAAGTATCTGGTGGCACCTCTTAAAAATGGTGTAAAGACATCAAATCTGTTCTCTCCCCTGATGATAGGGTTTATGGGTAATTTGCTCCCAGCAAGGGCGGGTGAATTTATAAGGGCTTATCTTCTTGGTAAGAAAGAAAACCTCTCATTTAGTGTTTCATTTGCTACAGTTTTTGTTGAAAGGTTATTTGACCTTATCTTTCTTATGCTTATCATGACATGGTTGTTGGTCTTCAAGGCAGATATATTTCTTTCAGCAGGAAATTTTAAGGATGTAGCGGTTGTCAGCATACTCCGCAAATTTGGCTTGATGACATTTATTCTATCAATCGGCATAGTAATCTTTTCGTATCTCCTCCTTCATTTCAGAGAGAAAATGTTAAATATAATAAGGTTTATAGTTAAGCCCTTTCCAGAGAGGTTTTCATACAGGTTAATAGAATTTATCAATTCTTTTGCTCAGGGGCTTGGAATCCTTAATGATATAAAATCTCTCTTTTTAATCAGTATGCTTTCGGCAATCATATGGGTATTTATGATAGGCAGTTATTACCCGTTCTATTTAGCCTTTGGGTTTAATGAACTGCCATATATATCAATCCTTGTGCTAACTGTAGTAATTGGTGTCCTTATAAGCCTATTTCCGACACCGGGATTTCTCGGCTCCTATCAGGCAGCATGTGTAATAGGGCTTCATGAGATATATAAGGTGCCTGAGGTTGAAGCAGTAAACTTTGGGATAATAAGCTGGTTTGTACAGATGGGGGTAGTATTTGTTCTGGGGATTTATTTTATATTCAAGGAAAATATATCAATTAAAGAGTTAAAGAGTTTTAGGGTTAAGGAGTTAAAGAGTTAAGAAAATGAGGACTTTTTTAAACTCCATAACTCTTCAACTCTTCAACTCACTAACTTCCTTATGAGCATCTATCTTGATAATGCAGCAACATCTTTTCCAAAGCCCGAATCAGTCTATAAAGATGTAAGTGATACCCTTAGAAAATACGGCTCAAGCCCCGGCAGGGGCGGGCATAAGATGTCCTTACAGACTGAAAGAATAATCTTTGAGACAAGGGAGAGAATAGCCTCCTTCTTTAACATCCCATCCAGCAGTAATGTCATATTTACATTCAATGTAACGATGGGAATAAATCTCGCATTAAAGGGTTTTCTAAAGGCAGGCGACCATGTAATAACATCAAGTATGGAGCATAACGCTGTAATGAGACCTCTTAAGAGATTGGAAAATCCCCCCCTTCCCCCCTTTACTAAAGGGGGGGGTGGGGGTATTAGTAAGACTGTTGTCCAGTGTTCATCAGAGGGATTTCTCAACCCGAAAGATATAGAAAAGGAGATAAAACCAGATACAAAATTAATTGTCATTACCCATGCATCAAATGTTGTGGGGACAATACTGCCGATTCGTGAGGTTGGAGAAATAGCAAAGAAAAAAGGGATAGCTTTTTTGGTGGATGCCGCACAGTCTGCAGGATTACTACCAATTGATGTTCAGAGGGATAATATTGATATGCTTGGATGCACAGGGCATAAGAGCCTCTTTGGTCCACAGGGGACAGGATTTCTTTATATAAAAGACGGGCTTGATGTAAAACCATTGATTGAAGGCGGGACAGGCAGCAATTCAGAATCTGACGAGATGCCAGATTTTTTTCCTGATAAATATCAGGCAGGGACACTGAATACTCCGGGTATTGCAGGGCTTGGTGCAGGGATAGAGTTTATACAGGATGAGGGGTTGAAAAAAATCAGGGATAAGGAATTGCATCTTACTACTGAAATTATGAATGGGCTTAAAAATATTAAAGGTGTGAAACTCTATGGTTCTCTAAACCCATTAGAAAGGGTAGCTGTTGTATCATTCAATATTGAAGGGAAAGACCCTGCCGAGGTAGGGAATATTTTAAACGAGAAATACGATATTATGAGCCGTGTCGGACTCCACTGTGCCCCAAATGCCCACAGGACAATAGGGACATTTCCAGTAGGGACAGTGAGGGTCAGCGTGGGGTATTTTAATACCGAAGGTGATATTGATAAACTGATTAAGGCAGTGAGAGATATTGCTAAGGCTTAAAATATATATCTTTTAGAGAAATCATGTCCTCGTCAGGATAGAGTGTAAAACCATCTATATTTTTCTTCATTACAGCTACATTTACAGAATGCCAGAGGCTGATATACGGAAGTTCCTCTGATATTGTCTTTTGAATTTTACTATATATCTCCTTTCTCTTTTCTTGAGATAAAGTTATCCTGCCCTGCTCAAGGAGGGCGTCTACTTGAGAATTTGAATACCTCACCCTGTTTGCACCATCAGGAGGGAAGCTTGATGAGTGAAACATATAGTGAAATATATCAGGGTCTGATATACCGACCCATGTGAGTGAGAAGACCTGAAAATTCCCTGATTTTATATCTGAAAAAAATGTCCCCCATTCGTATGTCCTTATCTCCATCTCAACGCCCACCTTTCTTAACTGCTCCTGAAAAACCTCTGCAATCCTTTTTCTTAATTCATTCTGGGATGTCTTGAATGTTAGCTTAAATCTTATCCCTGTTTCTTTTGAAATCGGGTATCCTGCCTCATCTAACAATTTTTTTGAGAGTTCAGGATTGTAGTCATAATTTTTCAAATTATGCTCATAAGCCCAATTGTATTCTGTCAGTATCCCATCTAACTTTTTAGCTAATCCTTTTAATATATATTTGCAAATGCCATCCCTGTCAATTGCATGGGCAATCGCCTGTCTTATCTTCAGGTTTTTTAAAATCGGGTCATTAAGATTAAAACCAATATATGAATAATTTGTTCCTATATTTTTAATAATTTTTAAATTTTTATTTTTTTCAAGCCTTGGCAGGATGTCAGGGGTTATCGGATTCATGAGAAGGTCTATGTCCCCCTTTTCAAGTTCAAGCACCCTTATTGTCTCATCAGGGATTATCTTATAAATTACGCCACTAATATTTGGTCTGCCTTCAAAATAGCTGTTGTTAGCAGATAGTATTACCTTTTCATCCTGCACCCATTCTTTTAAAATAAATGGGCCTGTCCCAATCGGATGACTGCCAAAATCACTCCCCTTTTCTCTGGCTATGTGTTCAGGGATAATTGCAAGTGTCATATTGTCAAGAAAAGGTGCAAATGGTTCTTTAAGAATAAAAATTACAGTGTAGTCATCAGGCGTTTTTATCTCTTTAATTCTGTCATATCCACCTTTTTTGGGAGATTTGTTGGCAGGTTCAAGTATAAATTCGTAGGTATATTTTACATCCTTTGATGTCAATTCACTTCCATTGTGAAACTTTATCCCCTTTTTAAGATGGAATATATATGTAATATCATCTATCATCTCCCATTTCTCAGTCAAATCAGGTATAAGCCTCATATTCTCATCTCGTTTTACAAGACCATTAAAAAGAAGACTGGTTATCTTGCCTGATATAGCGTCCATTGAGAAGCGAGGGTCAAGATTGGTGGGGTTTGATTCAATTGCTATAGTAATAATATTACTTTCCTCTGCTTCTTTTAATGAGCAGGCAGGAATGAAAAAAAGAAATAAAAATATTATTTTAATTATTTTTCTGTGTAAATCCGTGTCCATCTGTGGCTAAATAAATCTTCATTCTTTCTTCATGAATAGTCTGACTACAGGTATTCCATTTAAGATATGTTTCTCAAAAATCTCCTTTGCATCCTTTACTGTTGGAACTGTATACCATATTCCTTCAGGATAAATCACAACCGATGGTCCATGTGAGCATGAACCGAGGCACCTTGTTTCAGTAACCCTGACCTTATTTTTTAGCCCCTTTTCGCGAACGATTCCTTTCAGGTAGTCCAGTATTTCTTCAGCCCCCTTTCTCTTACAGCATCCCTTCGGATTATCAGGTGGACGCTCATTTGTGCAACAGAAGATATGATACTTATACTTGAACATAATACTCCATTTGTTATTGCGAGGTTTAGCCTAAGCAATCTCTATTAAATTAAAGGATGATTTTTTTATTTCAAATTGGTATATTCTATCACATCAAACAGCTTATTTGGAGGTTTATATGTTCAAAGGTTTTTCTAAGATTTTAATACTTATAATTTTACTATCTACTATTTTCTGTGCATCTGTGCCTATGCCGGGGTCTTCCACATTTTCCTTTGTATCATCGTCAAAATTAACTGAAGGGCATAATCTTTTTGTTAAGAGGGAATATGAGAAGGCTATTGTTATTTTAAATGAAGTGATTTCTGATGCAATAAATAAGAGCAGTTTAACAGAGGCTGCCCATGCACATGGGCAACTTGGTATGCTCTATGCTGAAATGGTCTATTACAATGAGTCGGAAAAACATCACAGGGAGGCTATCGATTTGGCGGAAAAGTCGGGTTATGACCCATCCATATTTTATGCCCAGTGGGGAATTACAAGGGCGAGGATGTGGGATTATGACAATGGGGTGAAATATGCAAATAAGGCACTTGACCTTTTGGCTGGAAGATGGAAACAGCCTTCTACAAAAGACGATAGTGAAAATAGAGATGCAATTATTGATGATGTTGCAGCACATCCGGGATTTCCGCCCGATGTGGATGCAATGAAGACAGTTGCAATGGCTGAGAGCTCAATGGTTCTTTTGTATCTAATAAAGGATGATAATAAGAATGCAGTGAAGATTGGGGAAATGGCTGTTAAGCATATACAGGGTATGGAGGGGTTAATTAAATTTGGGAGCATGATGGGAAGGGTTACAGAGGGGGAGAGGGCGGAGTTCTATAAGGGATTGACACTTTCATCTGCATCTACAAGCCAGGCATTTATAAATCTCGGTGATGCTCAAAAAGGTGATGAATATTTAAAGATTGCACAGGGTGCATTTGTTAATTCAGGCTATAAGGTAAGTGAGAAAGGGTTGACGCCTGAAGGATTTTTTTACTCATTTTTTTATAACCCGAAATATGCTGATGAGTCAGTTCGCGTAAAAGAGGAATATATGGTTGACTCAAGATATTCAGAAGATTATAGCATGGCAGAGAAATTATATCAGGAAGGGAGGCACGGAGAGGCAATATCATTTTATAAATCTGCCATTGAAAAGGCAAAGTCTAAAGGTGATAAAGAGGAACTGCTCTATTCTTATGACCATCTTGGCTGGCTCTTTGCCGAGCTTGGCAGATTTCCTGATTCAGAGAGGTATTTAAAAGAGGCGATTAAAATTGCAGAGGAATCTAATTTATCGCCGTCAATACCTTATGGAGAATTGGGGACGATTAAGGGGAGGATGGGGAATTTTGAAAAGGGGCTTGAATATATCAAAAAATCTCTTGATGCAGTAATTGAGAGGAGAAAGGATAAATACAAAGGAGAGTTTAACAGGGATAAGGTAATTGATGATGCCATTGAGCATCCGGGATTTCCGCCAAAGGTCTGGCTCTTTAAGGCAATTACAATGAGTGAGGGCGGAGAGACGAGTATATATTATCTAAAAGGAGATTACAAAAAGGCTATTGAGATAGGAGAAAAGGCTATAAAACATTTTAAAAATATGGAGTATATGGTCAGGCTTGCAGTAAAGAGGGAGAGGGAGAATTATTATCAAGGGCTTGGCTGGACGACTTTATCTATAGGTGATTCTTATCTTAATCTTGGCGAGATTGAGAAGGGTAGAAAGATTCTTGAGGATGCAAGAGTACATTTTAAAAGGGCAAGACTTCTCTTTGGAGATATGATTGCAGAGGGGCTAATTGCCTATTCTTATATATTAGAAGGTGATTACAGGAAAGGTTCGGAGTTATCAAAAACAGTATTTAAAAAGATTGATGAAAGCGGATTTGAGGAAATTAAGTGGAAGATGAGATATGAGTTTGCAAAAGTTTTATATAGAGAGGCAAGGGAATTGGATAAAGAAATACCATCTCTCTCTAAAATAACCGACCCGGCAGAAGGTGAGAAGGTGAAAAGGAAAATGCTTGAAAGAAATAAGCCAAAGGGTGAGGCATTAAGCTGGCTCCTCGGTGAAGAGAGCTCAAATGAACTCCTCAAATTAATGGCAATTCTTGAAAAAACCACAAACAGGGACGAGATGCTTTCATCTGTTAAATCCTTAAACAATATCTTAAAAGAGACTGCATATCAAAATTATATGGGTGCAATTGAGCATATAGAATCAATCAGGACAAATCTTGAGACTGATATAAACAAGAGGCTCTTTCAGGCGAATAAACAAGAGGTATATAGAGATGCAATTTTGCTATCACTTGATTTATACGGACCTGCCCCTGCACTTGAAATACTTGAAAGGGCAAAGGCAAGGTCATTCTTAGATTTACTTGCAAACCGTCAGTTGATGGTAAAGGAAGAAAATTTAAGCAGGCAGGAGGCAGAATTAAAATTTAATATAGGTGAGATTCAGGCGAGGCTTTATACAGAAGAAAAGGGTGGAGATGCGGATACTATTTCATCTTTAAAGACTGAACTTGAGACCCGACTCGGAAAATACAGAGACCTCATTATAAGTATAAGGAGAGAAAATCCTGATTTTGCCTCCCTCGTTACTGTATCACCATTAAAATCTGATGAGATAAAGGGTTTAATACCCGAAGATACCATTTTGTTGGAATATTATTTATCCGATGACAGGCTTTTAATCTGGGCTATTGATTCAAAGGAGGTAAGTATAGCAGTTGTGCCTCTCAAGAGGGATGAAATTGTATCAAAGGTAAGGGTTTACAGAGATATGGTTGTCCATTTTGAAGGGAAGGAGTTGAAAAGAGCATCATCTGAACTTTATGACATCCTGATAAAGCCAGTTAAACCTTATATAAAGGGTAAAAGAATCTGCATAGTCCCATTTGATGCCCTCCATTATCTGCCATTTCAGGCATTGTGGAATGGAGAAAAATATCTGATAGAGGAATATCCTCTTTTCTATTTGCCGAGTTCATCAGTCATGAAATTTATATTTGATAAGAGGAGAGAGAAAGGTGAAAGACTAATTGCTTTTGGAAATCCTGATTTGGATAATCCTGCACTTGATTTGCCATTTGCCCAGAAAGAGGTTGAAAAGATTTCGACTCTTTATAAAGAACCAAATGTATTTTATAGAAAAGATGCAAATGAGGATGTAGCAAAGAGGAAGCCGGCAGGCTTTGACATAATCCACTTTGCAAGTCATGCAGAGTTCAGTGATATTGACCCGATGTATTCAAATATAAGACTTGCAATAGCTGATAATGAAGATGGCAGGTTTGAGACGGCAGAGGTGTTTTCTCTAAATATCAAACCTTATCTTGTTGTCCTAAGTGCCTGTAAGACAGGACTTGGTGCAGTAACAAGCGGTGATGAGATAATCGGCATGAACAGGGCATGGATATATGCAGGGACTCCATCAATAGTTTCAAGTCTATGGAGTGTGAGTGATATATCAACCTCCCTCCTTATGGAGGAGTTTTATAAAAATCTGAAAGTTAAATCTAAAGATGAGTCATTGAGGGATGCAGAGATTTCTTTAATTAAAAATAAGGACTATTCTCACCCCTTTTACTGGGCGCCATTCTATTTGACAGGGGATTTTAAATGAAACAGGAGAGGTCTAACATAAAAAAGATTCTTGGACTTCTGGAAAGGGAATATAAAGGGGCGAAGGTGGCACTTGATTTTGAGACACCTCTACAACTCCTCATTGCTACAATTCTGTCAGCACAATGCACAGACGAGAGGATAAATAAGGTTACAAAATCATTGTTTAAGAAATACAAGAAGGCTTTAGATTATGCAGATGCAGATTTAAATGAGTTAGAAGAAGATATTCGCCCTACAGGATTTTATAAAAACAAGGCAAAGGCATTAAAGAACTGCTGTATAAAAATTGTTGATGATTTTAATGGGAAGGTTCCTGATATATTGGAAGAACTTATTACACTCCCCGGTGTTGGAAGAAAGACTGCAAATATTGTCCTTGGGAGTGCCTATGGCAGACAGGCTGTAGCAGTTGATACCCATGTAAACAGGGTTTCAAACAGATTAGGTCTTGCTGATTCTGACGACCCTGATAAGATTGAAGAAGAACTTTGTGGAATAATCCCTGAAGATAAATGGACTGAAGCAACTCACTGGCTTATTCAACATGGAAGGAAAATCTGTAACGCCCGAAAACCCCTCTGTGTTCAGTGTATTCTAAAAAATCACTGTAAATTTTATAATACTAAAAATTTACCACAGAGGCACGGAGACACAGAGATATTAAAAACTTCTTAAAATATTTATATTCCTCTCAGTGCCTCAGTGTCTCAGTGGTTTAATCAAGTCTTTGTTTATCCGAAAAGATTCTTTGCCTTTTCAAAAAAACTCTTACCCATCGGGTTTACATCCTCACCGCTTATTCGTGCAAATTCCTCCAACAACTCCCTCTGTCTTGTGTTGAGTTTTGAAGGTGTTTCAACAATGATTTTCACAAGCTCATCGCCAATATTAAATCCGTGAATATCTGGCATTCCCTTTCCTTTAAGGCGGAATATTTGATTGGTCTGAGTCCCGGCATGTATCTTTATCTTTGCCTTGCCTGTGAGTGTAGGCACTTCAATATCAGCACCGAGGGCTGCCTGTGTAAAGCTGATTGGTATTTCACAAATGACATTATTCCCCTCTCTTTTAAAAATAGAATGTTCCCTGACAGAGATTACAACAAACAAGTCCCCTGATTGTCCGCCCCTCCCTCCCGATTCACCTTCATTGCTCAATTTAAGTCTTGTCCCGTTTTCTACTCCCGGCGGTATTTTGACAGTTAATGTCCTCTCCTTCTTTATCCTTCCCACCCCGTTACATGCAGGGCAGAGGTCCTTTATAATTCTCCCCTCGCCTTTACAGTGGCCGCACGGTTTGCTTATGTTGAAAAAACCCTGCTGAAATTTCACATGGCCGCTCCCGCCGCAGGTCGGACAACGACTTTCAGCCGTTCCATTTTTAGCCCCGCTACCGTGACATGCTGTGCAACTCTCCATCCTTGGGACTCTTATTTTTGTTTCTACACCGACTGCCGCCTCTTCAAAGGATATTTCAAGGTTATATCTTAAATCTGCCCCCCTCTGCGGCCTTGTTCTCTGCCGTGATGTAGTTCCGCCAAAGAAATCACTGAATATATCTTCAAAGACATCTCCAAAGCCGGTAGTTTCAAATCCAAAGCCTGCCTCTCTGAATCCCTCAAATTTTTCTCCTGCATGACCGAACCTGTCATAGTTTGTCCTCTTTTCGGGGTCTCTTAAGACCTCATAAGCCTCCGTTGCCTCTTTGAACTTTTCCTCTGACCTCTTATCCCCGTCAGGATTTTTATCAGGGTGATATTGTAGTGCCAGTTTGCGGTAAGCCTTCTTTATCTCAATATCACTGGCGTTTCTGTGGACGCCTAGCACATCGTAGTAATCTCTCTTTGCCATAAATAAAACCTTTGGAACACGAATTACACAAATATGCAAATATCACGAATAAAAAATGTTAATTAAGATTGAATCTGAGATTTAGGTTTTCTTAGTCTTGACCTTAACCTAATTCGTGTAATTCGTCAATTTGTGTTATTCGTGTTTAATTTCCCTGTTTTTTGCCACTCCTACCTTTGAAGGTCTGATGACCCTCTCGTGAAGTGAATACCCCTTTTCATATTCTTCAACAACTGTATTATCTTTCTCTTCGTGTTCTGTTATAAGCTTAATTGCCTCATGTTTTGAAGGGTCAAATGTTTCTCCGACACTTGCTATCTCCTTTAATCCTGCATTCTTTAATGTGTTTTTGAACTGTTTTATTGTCATCTCAATCCCTTTGACGAGTGGTGCTACCTCTCCTGTCTCATTTGCGGAATTCATTGCCCTCTCAAGATTGTCCATAACAGGCAGTAGTTCCTTTATCAATCCCTCACTTGCAAATTTTTCAAAATCATTCCTCTCCTTTTTTGCCCTCTTCTGGTAATTATCAAAATCAGCACTTACCCTCAAGAGCCTGTCAAGTGCCTCTTTCGCCTCATTCTCCTTTTCCTGCAATTGGTTTTTTAATTTATCAATTTCATCGGGATATACTGTCTCTTTCTCAGTTTTTATTTCTTTTGCAGGAATATCCTGAGGATTCTTTTCTTCAGTTTTATTTATTTCTTTACCCATGAGTAATTAAAGCCTCCTTTTATTTATAACCTATCAATTGAGAAATATGTTGTCAAGACTTGTTAATGTAAGAAAATTATAAAATTCTGGAACACGAATTTCACGAATATACGAATGGCACGAATAAAAACTAAAATTGAAAGTTAAAATATTTTCTGTAATTAGTAGTTATTCGTGTAATTTGTCCCATTTGTGTTATTCGTGTTCAAGTCTTTGTTCTCTTCTTGAAAAGGTGTAGAATAAAAACATGCAAAATGTTTTAGATATATACAGGGAAGAATTTTATCGGTGTATCAAGTGCGGGAGCTGTCAGCCTGTCTGCCCGACATATATTGAAACCAGAGACGAATCTATGGTGGCGAGGGGGAGACTCGCCTTATCAGAAGCAGTTGTTGAGGGGAGACTCGGTCTGACAGATGGATTGATGGACAGGGTCTCAAAGTGTTTAAGTTGTATGGCATGTTCAGAGAGTTGTCCGACCGGTGTTGATGTGGTGAAATTACTCACTGCCGTCAGAAGCCAGGTTGTAGAAGATAAGGGATTAGACCCTATTTCAAAAGTAGTATTGAGAGTCATATTAAAGAATAATAGACTTTTATCATTTACAGCAAAACTTATGGGGCTGTCAGTCAGATTATATAATTTTCTCCCTTCATACGGTATATTTGGCAGGATTATTCCCTTTACAAGAAACGGTATAAAGAGGGTTGTCCCTCCATTTGGCGGCAAGCCTTTAAGAAAAGGTCTGCCAGAAGTGATAAAGGCTTGTCCTGATCATAGTCAAAAGATTGATAAACCTATCCCAAAATTCGATTTAGGATTTTGGGTAAAATTGCAAAGTCGCCTGAAAGACAAGGCCAGAGGCAATTTTGCGACGCAATCGTATATGACCAATACGGTGAGGAGCAAGATTGACGATAACGCAGTATTTCAGGATGAATCTGCGATTTTAAATTCTGCTAAAGCGGAATTTGGGCCTATAATGAGGGTTGCATTTTATACAGGATGTATGACTGACCTGGTCTATCAGGATGCTGGTAGGGCTGTAATATCTGTCCTTAAAAAATTAAATATTGAGATAGTCCTGCCTCAAGGGCAGGTATGCTGTGGTGCGCCTGCGTATTACATGGGTGACAGGAAGAGTGCCCTTGAACTGGCTAAAAGGAATATTGAGGTATTTAAGGGCTTAAATGTGGATGCTATAGTCAATTGCTGTGCAACCTGTGGGACAATGCTTAAAGAGGTTTATCCTCTTTTGCTTGATAAAGATGCAAAGGAGGTTTCTGATAAAACTGTTGACATCCAGAAATTCATTGCAGATAGGCTTGAAGTTTTTAAACTCCGCACTTCATACTCCGCACTCCATACTCTAAAGAGGGTTACTTACCACGACCCATGTCATCTTAAAAGAGGGCAGGGTGTTGTATCTGCTCCAAGGGAAATATTGAAAAGCATTCCGGGTATAGAGTATATTGAGATGAAAGATGCCGATAGATGCTGTGGGGGAAGCGGGACATTCAATCTGAAGTATTATGATTTTTCTATGGCTATAGGAAAGTATAAGGCTGAGAAGATTAGGGAGAGCGGTGCAGATATAGTTGCCACTGACTGCCCTTCTTGCCAGATGCAGTTGACTGATATATTAAACAGGTATGGAGTAAAGGCAAAGGTGGTTCATACAGTTCAGTTGTTAGCCGATTCCCTGTCCTAATGCTCAAAATTCCACAGGAACACCTTCATAGTGTATTTTTACGACATTGTCTGCCTTTTATCAATCTTTTTGTTTAGGCATAACGTCAGGCGATAATCATGGTGGGTTATTGTTTGCAATGTGACCGATGAGTTCCTTGGCTAAATCCTCCATGAATCGCTGGCAGTCAATCGAACTTGGGACTTAGAGATGTCGATGGTATCGGCAGACCATGAGATATTAGGGAAGGGCTGGACAGATGACATTAGAGTGTCAAATTCGGCACGACATTGATTGTCCTGAATTTGTTTCAGGAATGGCAGCGTAAAGATGATGCTATGAAAACCCTTGAGGATAAAGCCTTCGAGAGATTTTACAGAAAATACTTGACAGTGACAATACATTTGCTAATATCAAAATTACAGGAGGTTGCCATGTTATTTGAATATATTCAAAGGGCTTTGGAAACAGCGGAATATAAAAAGTTGGATGATGGAACATGGTTTGCCGAGATACCCGGTTTTGAGGGTGTCTGGGCTAACGGAAAAACAGTTGAGGAATGCAGAAAAGAGCTTATGGATGTCTTAGACGAATGGCTTATTCTTAAATTAAGAGACGGAGACCCTGTTCCAAAGGTTAAAGATATAGAGATAAATATTAAAGAAACTGCAATTGCCTGACCATGCCATCCAGCATTTCAAGAAGAGAGTTAATCAGAAAATTTAAAACCCTAAACCCTCCAGTATGTTCTGAATG
>DNJG01000115.1 GCA_003489165.1 Nitrospinota bacterium
CAACAATCTACTTGATGAATGCAAGAAATGCCATTTTGACAGCGAGAATAATAAAAATAAGGTGGATAATAAGTGGACAAAGATTTCCTTTGGTAATTATGAGAACGAGCACATAGCGATCATTAAAAATATAACAATAGACAGCACTTATCAGGTTAAGATTAATTTAATCAACAAAAAGAATAGGAAAAAGGAATCAGAGGTTCTTTCATTTATTCCCGCCTCAATCTCTGAATTTATAGTTGATGACGAGATCCCCCCTATTATCAGTAGAATAATGGTGAATCAGATAGATTCATCAAGTGTAGAAATAAAATTTGAGACTGATAAATTTTCAGATTCAATAGTTGAATATGGAAAAACAAAAGACTATGGGGAATCCTTACATTTTAACACTTATAATAAAAGGCATATTATAAGATTAAGTAAACTTGACTCCAAAAAGGTTTACCATTTTACAATTACAGTCAGTGACCCCTTTGGTAACAGGACCATCTCAGAAGATTACACCTTTGATACAGGAAAGGCATTTAACCGTGATCAGAAAAGTGGAAAACAAAAAGAGGATGATGCTGAATTGGATTTTAAATCAATAAAAATATTTAGATTTAAACTAAAGGAGGAGAGATTAAAGGAGGAGAGTTTAAAGACTGCTGTAAAGAAAGCGGCTATAAGTGATATTGTGGCTGTATATTTTATCGGAACCACTGAAGTTGCCTCTGTTGTTGAATATATGAAGAAAGAAAATGAAAGCGCTTCTGAAGAAGAAAAACATGGAAATAATGGGTTGAAAAGTAAAAGGGAGGCTGAAATAAGTACTTGTTTAGAGAAATGTCATAAAGAGGATTCGCGGTCGCATATCGTCGGCATTTCAATTAGAAGGAATATGGATGTGCCAAACGAAATACCCCTTGCTGAAGGGAAAATAATTACCTGTATAACCTGTCATATGCCACACGGGAGCAAATTAAGGTATCTGGCGCGTGTGGATTTTGACAAACTCTGCGTTTTATGCCACACAGATAGATAATAATGCAAGCGTGGCGGTTGATAAGAGATGGTTTTCATGACGGCTTATATAATATGGCAGTGGATGAGGCTATTGCCGAAGCAGCAGAAAAAGGTATTTCGCCTCCCACATTGAGATTCTATGGCTGGAAATCGCCTGCACTTTCTATTGGGTATTCACAGAGGCTGAACAATAAAATTGATACTGAATATTGCAGAAAAAATAAAATAGATATTGTCTTAAGACCTACAGGCGGAAGGGCTGTCCTTCATGATAAAGAAGTTACATATAGCATTGCGTCTCCAAAAAATAATCCCCACTTCCCTGATAATATTTCAGGAACATACAGAGTTATAGGTGAAGCTCTATTAAAGGGTCTATCCTTTCTTGGAATTGATGCAAATTCAAATTTGGCATTCGGCATTCCGCATTCAGTATTCCGAAATCCTTCCTGTTTTGCTACTACTACTCAATATGAAATTACAGTTGACGGGAAAAAGCTGATTGGCAGTGCCCAGAGGAGGTTTAAAAATTCATTCCTCCAGCATGGGTCAATCCCTTTAGAGAATCATCATGAAATACTTGCCTATTGTTTAGGTTTTCAAGAAGAGTATAAAAGTAAAAAATTTGTAAAGTTGCTAAAAGAAAAATCAATTGCCCTTAATGAGTTAAATGGAAAGGTATTTTCTTTTAATGAGTTAGCAGATGCACTTGTAAGAGGATTTGAAGATGTATTTAAAATACAATTTAAAATCTGCCCTCTTTCAGAATATGAATTAGAACTCACAAAAGAACTTTGTGAAAGTGAAATTATTTCTTTGTAAGGTGTTCTTTTATTAAAATTACTTTTTTGCTAAGTTCTTCAGGGTTTTCTGCAATTATCCTCACTATCGGCTCTTTTCCAATATCGCCAGTATCGTAGATTATGTCGGGGACAAAACCTGATTCACTGATAGCCTTTTCTGTCCCCCACTCAAGAGATGAGCCTTCCTTTGCTTTTAATTTTTTCGGCTCATCCTTTCTATTAAAAGAGCCAATTTTTAGATTTAGTTTCTTGCAAGCATTAATTATCTCAGGTGAATATTTTATATTCATTACTGCCCTCTTTGCAGGGTCAAATTTTATGGCGGTCAAGACAATACTTGCAATATGTCTTGATACTCCAAAGGTGGGTCTTGATACAGTTATTATGTCATCACCATATTTGATAATCCTGCCAGGAATTGCCATTACATCCTCAAATCCCTTTGCATCAAAGAGAGCAACTGCCATATTTGATTGAACTTCAGGAATCAATATTCCAATCTTTGCCCCTTTCAGTTTTTCTATTGCAATCTCTATGTCCTGCAATAACCGATATTTTTCAGCATCTCTATATAATGTGGCAATAGGGTTTGTTGGTCCTCTGCTCTTCCCAATCTCAATAGAATTTTTTATGGCATCTGTTATAAAATCCTTTGCCGATTTTACTGCGTCATATAATGAATAACCTTTTGCAAGTTCAGAGGCAATAGCTGCTGAATATGTGCATCCCGTCCCATGTGTATTCTTTGTATCTATCCTTTCAGACTCAAAAATAAAGAATTCTCCATCTGTATAAAGTATATCCACCGCCTTTCCCCTTAAATGCCCGCCTTTTACGAGCACATCTGCTCCAACTCTTTTCTTTATTTTCCTGCCAGCCTTCTTCATATCTTCTATACCCTTTATTTTTATGCCTGAAAGAAATTCCGCCTCAGGGATATTGGGTGTGATTAAAATTGATAGAGGAAAGAGTTTATTTATCAGGGTATCTTTTGCATCAGGTCTTAAAAGGGGGTCTCCACTTTTTGCATACATAACAGGGTCAATGACGAGATTCGGTATTTTGTATTTTTTAACTTTTGAAGCGGCTACATCAATAATAGCTGAACTGCTTAACATGCCTGTCTTAGCAGCATCCACACCAATATCACTTATAACAGAATCTATCTGGAGTGCTACAAATTCAGGGGGGAGGTCATGGATACCCTGAACACCTATTGTATTCTGGGCGGTGATGGATGTAATAACTGACATGCCATAAACACCGAGGGAGGCAAAGGTTTTTAAATCCGCCTGTATCCCCGCCCCTCCACCCGAATCAGAACCAGCAATAGTAAGAACCCGTTTCATATAACAATGAACAGTGAATAGTGAACAGTTAAAAAATAAAAAGCCAATTACTGATCACTGGTCACTGACCACTGATTCATTTCCTCCCTGCAGCTTTTATAAAGGGTTTCAGTTCTTCCATCAGTTTTGCAAATTTGGTGGGCTTCAGGGATTGTGGCCCATCGGAATATGCCTCTTCAGGGCATGAGTGGACTTCAATCATCAGTCCGTCAGCCCCTGCCGCAACGGCTGCCTTTGCCATCGGTGCAACATACTCCCAGTGTCCTACAGCATGGCTCGGGTCAACAATTATTGGGAGGTGTGTCTCTTTTCTTAAAACAGGGATGCAGCTTAAATCAAGTGTATTCCTTGTTGCTGTCTCAAATGTCCTTATACCCCTCTCACAGAGTATTACCTCTTTATTTCCTTCTGAAAGAATATATTCAGCAGACATTAAAAATTCTTTTATAGTTGTCATTAATCCTCTTTTTAAGAGTATCGGTTTTTTCACCTGTCCTAAGTCTTTAAGGAGGGGGAAATTCTGGACATTCCTTGCACCGACTTGAAGTATATCAGAATACTTTACTATTAAATCCACATCCATCGGGTTCATTACTTCTGTGATGATAGGCAGGCCTGTTGCAGCTCTTGCCTCAGACAAAAGTTTTAACCCCTCCTCTTCAAGCCCCTGGAAGTCATAGGGTGATGTCCTTGGTTTAAATGCACCGCCTCTTAAAATATCAGCCCCTGCATCCTTTACGGCTCTGGCAGTTTCAAGCAATTGCTCTCTGCTTTCAACAGAGCATGGACCTGCCATAACTACAACCTTTTCACCGCCAATCTTTACATTATTTACAGTAATAATAGTATTATTCGTTTTAACCTCCCTGCTTGCCAGTTTATATGGTTTTAATATTGGGACTACATCCTCTACACCGTGCATAGACTCCAACGCTTGAAGTCTTGCCTTTCCCCTCTCATCACCAACTGCTGCAATGATAGTCTTCTCTATGCCGGGCATGAGGTGAGGCTCATAGCCAAGTTTTCTAACTTTTTCTGCCACATCATCAATTTCCTGTTTTGTAACACCATGCTTCATTATAATAATCATGTTTTTAATCTCCTTTTACTATCACTGATTAGTTAAAATATTATAACAAAATGGGGTTTTATGCAATGTCCCCGCACATATTCTTGTGAAAATTGACTTATCCTGAATTGGTCATCAATCGTGGGAATAGGTGTATGAAGTTACTCCGACTCTGTGCCTCTTACCCTGAAATTGAAATCATAGCTCAGGATGTTATTCCACTCCGAACCTTCAGGCATCATTGATTTTGTGTCGTCTGGAATTCCGTAGGGGTTGCCGTAAATATAAAACCAGTTAAATATGGCATCACCGGAGTATCTCAGGACAACCCAGTATCTTGCAGGGGATAGTATTATTTTCTGCCTCTCAAGACTGAAGGGTATCCATTTGTAGCCGTTAAAGTATCGGATATTGTTTATTGGAATTCTCTCACTCTCAATTTTATCTCCTATGGGTGAGTCGTTCTTATCCTCAACAATCTCTACCCATAAATTCCCGTGTGTCCCTCCAAATTTATGCATTGCCAGTGAAATATCTTTTACCATCATGGGAGTCTTTAACTCAAAAGACTGGGCGAAGACCTCTTTATCAGTAACATACTCTGCCGACTCCACTACAAAACTGCTTGACATGGATACATCTGTTGCAGTTGCTGCCATCTCTTTCTTTTTATATTCTGCAAAAATATCTATCACCTCCGGAAAATTCAGATTTCCGAATTCTGCAGACTTCGTATATTTTAGTTTTGTTAAATCACCCCACTCTTTCTTTTCAGGCGGTGTCGGTTCTACAGGCTCACGAGGTGGTGGAGGCAGTTCAGGCTTGATTAGCGGCGGCGGAGGTATTTCTGGTTTTGGTATCGGCTGAACCTCCTCTTTTTTCAGGGGAGGGACAGGTATTTCTTCTTTAACAGCCGCCAGCAATATCCCGAATAAGTGATTTCTCGGATTTGAAACAAATTTCCCCGACTGAACCTCATTTTTATCATCCTCAAATGTTGCATTTATTGCCTCCTTTACAGAAGGAGATTCATTTGACTTCTGAAGCCAGCTCCATTTATAAATTCCATCAGATACCTCTTTACTGTCCACGCCGACACCCTGTCTTATATATCTTGTGCTTACAAATGTGAGTGTCTGCTGTGCATCATACTCAACCCATCCAACATCAGGATAGTAAACCTCAAACCATGCATGCCTTCCGTCTGCAAGACTCAATGTCCGTGTAGAGCCGTCATTTGTATGCTTAACCCTCCAGTTGTTTTTGACAGTAAACCCTATTACTACCCTCGACGGTATCCCGGCTGCCCTTAATAGGGATACAGACAGGTTGGAAAAATTCTGGCAGTTGCCTGTCCCTGTCTTTAATGAATAAAGTGCATCGTATTGAGGAGGCTCAAGGGTATATTTCATGTTATCCACAACCCAGTTCAATACATTTGTCACAGCTTCATACTGTGTCTTTGCCCCTTCTGTAAGTTTTTTAGATAATGAGACAATAGCAGGGTCATTCTTTTGTGCATACGGAGAATCGGATAGATATTTTTTGATATCGGGTGAAATATTGCTTAAAGGGAAAGATGACTTGCTTTTTAAATCTGAGAAGGCTACCTTTGATTTTACTTTAAAGGCTGTATTTATATTTAATTCTGAAGGCGGGTTTTCCCACCTTGCAATTAAATATTTATTTCCATTTTCGTCAATTTTATCTTCAATGTTAGAAGGGGTGGTTGAGTATTTAGTATTAAAGGAGAGTATCTGCTGATTGAATGTCGGAGAAGAAAAGGATTGAATCTGGCCAATATAGACTGAAAAACTTTTTACACCCTGAGGTATCTTAATCTCCTTTGCAATCTCCATGTTTATATCGGAGAAGATTTCACCATCAAGATAAAATGTATTTGCACCTGACAGGGCAGGGATAAGGAATAGAATTAAGAGTGTAAGTTTTATTATTATTTTCATTGTCTTAAAATGGTTTCAAGCTTTTTAGGGCTGGAAATTTATTAAGCCTCTGATATAAAATTTTCTTAAAATCTTCCAATTTTTCTTCGGTCTCTGCCTCAAATCGGACAACAAGGACAGGCTGTGTATTGGATGCCCTTATGAGCCCCCATCCGCCGTTAAAAATAACCCTCGCACCATCAATATCTATCACATCATACTCCTTTTTAAAATCGGCGGTAATATTTTTTACTATCTCAAATTTTTCTTCATCAGGGCAGTCAACCCTTATCTCAGGGGTTGTAAAGGTCTTAGGCACATCCGAGAGCATCTCAGTTATTTTCTGATTTGTATTTGAGAGTATCAATAGGAGTCTTAAGGATGCGTATATGGCATCGTCAAAGCCGAAGTATCCATCCTTAAAAAATATATGACCGCTCATCTCCCCGCCAAACTCTGCATTCTCTTTTAACATCTTATCTTTTATTAGTGAATGTCCTGCCGCCCACATAATCGGGATTCCGCCATGCTTTTTAATATCATTTCCGAGGTTTTGTGAGCATTTTACCTCAAATACTACTTTTGCCCCTTTCTTTCTCTTCAATATATCTCTCGCAAATATAATCATCAACTGGTCGCCCCAGATAATATTACCATCATTGTCCACAACCCCGATTCTGTCAGCGTCTCCGTCATATCCTATGCCCACATCTGCCTTTTCACTTTTTACCTTTTTTATTAAATCAGTCAGATTTTTTACTACAGTCGGGTCAGGGAAGTGATTCGGGAAATTCCCATCAAGGTTGCAGTAAAGCTCAGTTACTTCACAGCCCAAATCACGCAAAAGTTTCGGTGCTATAAGCCCTGATGTCCCATTGCCGCCATCAAGGACAACCTTAAGTTTCTTATTGAGTTTTATCTTGGATTTAACCATCTCAAGATATGGCGTAATTATGTCATACTCTTTTAAAGTCCCTTTTCCCTGAGAAAGTTTTCCACTTTCAATTATCTCCCTTACATGCTGGATTTCCTTTCCATGAATCGTGGTCTTACCCACGCAGAGCTTAAAGCCGTTAAATTCAGGAGGATTATGGCTTCCTGTAATCTGAACACCACCGTCAACAGGAAGATGAAATAATGAAAAATATAAAAGAGGAGTTGGTATCAGTCCGCAGTCTGTTACATCAATGCCTGTGGAGAGGATTCCATCAACGATAGCGTCCCTGAAATCTTTTGAACTCAAGCGATTATCTCTGCCAACAGTAACATGCCTCTTGCCGAGATTCCTCATCATTGTCCCGTATCCCCTGCCTATCTCCCTTACAACATCAGGTGTAAGGTCTTTCCCGACCATTCCTCTTATATCGTATTCTCTAAAAATTAAAGGATTCATTTATACCTCCTCCGTTAATAAGCAAAACCTAATTTCATATTCTTTATAAATTATATGCAATACTATATTTCAGCAACATAATAACCGATGCAAGGTTATTATATTGCTTATCCTCACCATTTTCAAGGAGTTTGCGATTCTTGTTAATCAAGAACCATGTAGCAAGCTACAGGGTTCTTGATTACTATGTAGACAGTAATTCTATATTTAGATTTATTGAGAAAAGAGGCAGTATCTGGAGTAAGCATCACTTAAAGACTGATGAGGTAGACCCACAGTGGAAGAAGATAATGAGAGAATGTCGTGTTCAGGTAAGCTATACTTTATCACCGCAGGCTAAAGGGAAGATAGAAAGACCATATAGATGGCTTCAAGATAGGATTGTAAGGACTTGTGCCAGAGAGAATATACGGGAAGACAGAAGGAGCAAGAGAGGTATTGTTTCATGAAGTAAAACGCTACAATGAGCATCAGGTTCATAGTATTACCAAAGAAGTACCTGTAATAAGACTTGAAAAAGCGATAAGGGAAGGGAAATCCCTGTTTCGTCCCTTCAAAGTGCCTTCTCCTTATGAGTCAACAAAGGATATATTTTGTATCAGAGAAGAAAGGACGACCGATGCTTACAGGAAAGTATCCATTGACGGAATTGAACTGAGAGTGACGGGTGTAGACCCTTATGAAAAGATTGAACTGAGAATGATTCCTGATAAAGAAACAGGACTGACAGAGATTCGATTCTGGCACAAAGGTAAACTGCTTGGAACTCAAAAAATCAAAAGCAAAGACCTGAAAAGGATGCATTTATGAGTGCGGTTTTAATTTTTAGCTAACAGTGTTAATTGTGTTTACACCTGATTTTGCTGTATAATCTTCTATCATGAGTAATGATATACAGGATAGATTCATAACACCGCAGAAGGAAGATGATGATATCAGTTTTGAAGCAAACCTCCGTCCAAGAACACTTGATGAATATATCGGTCAGGAAAAAATCAAAGAAAATTTAAAGGTCTTTATTCAGGCGACAAAAGAGAGAGCCGAAGCATTAGACCATGTCTTATTTTACGGGCCGCCAGGGCTCGGCAAGACTACTATGGCAAATATAATCGCCTCCGAGCTTGGTGTGAATATAAAAGGGACTTCAGGTCCTGTCATTGAAAGGGCTGGCGACCTCGCTGCCATTCTCACTAATTTAAAAGAGCATGATGTCTTATTTATTGATGAGATACATAGACTCAATCATGTGGTTGAAGAGATTTTATATCCGGCAATGGAGGATTTTAAGCTTGATATTATGATTGGACAGGGGCCAAGCGCCCGTTCAATAAAACTTGACCTGCCCAAATTTACATTGGTCGGTGCAACTACAAGGGCTGGACTACTTACATCACCGCTGAGAGACAGATTTGGTGTAATTCACCGTCTTGATTACTATAAAGAGCATGAGCTTCAGATTATAGTGGAGAGGTCTGCAAAAATATTGAATATCTCTATTGATTCAGAAGGTTCACTGGAGATTGCCCATCGTTCAAGGGGGACACCGAGGATCGCCAACAGGCTCCTCCGCAGGGTCAGGGATTATGCACAGGTCAGGGCTAATGGAAATATCACAAAAAAAGTGGCGGATGAGGCATTAAAGATGCTTGAGGTGGATGAGCTTGGATTTGACAAGATGGATAGAAAACTTCTCCTTACAATTATAGAAAAGTTTAACGGAGGTCCTGTCGGTGTTGAAACACTATCAGCAGCAGTCAGCGAAGAGAAGGATACAATCGAGGATGTCTATGAGCCGTTTCTAATACAGGGAGGCTATATACACAGAACACCACGCGGCAGGGTCGCAACCAAAATCGCCTATGAACACTTCGGCATAAAACCAAGAGACGATTTGCAGGAGAGGTTGTTTTAAGTTTGAAAGCAAATATCTTTAAGATTTAAGATTATACTAAAAAAGTATTCAAACTTTTGACAAATAACACTGACTTAAGTTATTATAAGGCAAATTAAAAATCTATTTTGTGCAGGAAATTTTATAATTTCCTATACCTCCAGAAAGGGGATTTATGGAAAGGACGCTTGCTATAATCAAACCAGATGCTGTGGAAAGGGGATTTACAGGAAAAATCTTTGATAGAATTGAAGGTAACGGCTTAAAAATAATCGCCATTAAGATGATTCATCTGACTAAAAAAGAGGCTGAGGGGTTCTATAAGGTCCATGCCCAAAGACCGTTCTTTCCAAGCCTCACAACCTATATGTCTTTAGGAACTGTAGTAATTGCAGTTCTTGAGGGGAAGGATGCTATAAAGAAGTGGCGTGACCTGATGGGTGCAACAAATCCAAAGGATGCAGCAGCAGGAACAATCAGAAAAGATTTCGCGGTTGATATAGAAAAAAATTCTGTCCACGGCTCGGACTCTCCTGAATCAGCCTCTTACGAAATTCCTTATTTTTTCAGTGGCATAGAAATATTTAGCCACAGACTTACACAGACTTAAAAAGAAAGGGGGGATAAAAATTTGAGATTTGGGATTTGNNATTTTAAATTGGGAGGGCTTAAATATGGAAAAGGGATACGGACAGATTGTATCAGAATCTTTTGTAAAAGCATTAACATGGGGTGTAACATTAGCTGTGGTATCTATATTTTGTTTAAAAATAATGCTCGGGATGGTGAAACAGGATGTAAAGGAGGCAATAGATTTTGCCCAGAAGACCGCAATACAGAGTGCAATGAACACTGTCTTAAGTCATGATATATTTCCAAAAATCAAACAGAATACAAAAGAGGCAATAGAATTTACAGCCATTACAATAGACAACCAGATACTCAGCAAATATCTTTCAGAAAAAGGGAGTGCAAAGAGATAATAAAATCGATTTGCGAACCCAGAGGAAAGTTGCTTTTTTCCTCTGAGTTCGCCATTCTATCCTAACTTTTCAAGGGCTTCCTCAATTCTGCTTAAGCCCCCTTCAATATTTTTCATGGATGTTGCATAAGAGAGTCTCAAATAATCATCTGCACCAAAGGCGGCACCCGGAACTACTGATACCCTTCCCTCTCTGAGAAGGTAATCTGACATATCCAGCGAATTTTTTATTGTATGCCCCTTAAAGCTCTTTCCATAGTAAAATGAAACTTTTGGAAATACATAAAATGCCCCTGCAGGATTAAAACATGACACGCCTCTCATCATCTTGAGCCTTCTTACTATATAGTCTCTCCTTTTCTTAAACTCCTCTCTCATTTTTATAACCTCATCCTGTGACCCGTTAAGTGCATCAACACCTCCATACTGGGCGAATGAGGTCGGATTGGATGTGCTCTGACTCTGAATATTATTCATCGCGGAAATCAGCTCTTTCTGCCCGGCAGCATAACCCAACCTCCATCCTGTCATAGAGTATGCCTTGGATAATCCATTTACCACTACAGTCAGCTCCTTAATCTTCTCATTTAGTGAAGCTATACTTACATGGTGAATATCCGTGTATAATATCTTTTCATATATCTCATCTGAGATTACAAAGATATTATGCCTGACTGCAACCTTTGCAATCTCTTCCAGTGTATCAAGGTCGTATGTGGCTCCTGTGGGATTTGAGGGATAGTTTAGTATTAATGCCCTTGTCCTCTTCGTAATTGCCCTCTCAAATTTTTCTGCAGTGAGTAAAAACCCTTCTTCCTCTGTTGTATTAACAAATACAGGTGTCCCGCCTGATAGAAGCACCATATCAGGATATGATACCCAATATGGGGCAGGTATTATTACCTCCATCCCCTCTTCAAACATTGCCTGAGCAATATTATACAGGGTATGCTTTGCACCACAGGAAACAATAACCTCTTCACGATTATATGCAAGCCTATTATCCCTCTGAAGCTTTGCAATTATGGCATCTTTTAGGGCATTTACGCCTGAGACAGATGTATATTTTGTATATCCCTTTTTCAAGGCATCTATTGCCGCCTTCTTTATATGCTCGGGCGTATCAAAATCGGGCTCCCCTGCACCAAATCCTATAATATCTATCCCCTCTGCCTTCATAGCCGCCGCCCTTTCAGTTATTTCCAATGTCGGGGACGGTTTTATATTGCTTACCCTCTTTGATAGTTTCATAGTTATTTAATCTTTCTGTTTTTAAATTTTCTCTTTAACCCTTCCACAACAGCAGGGGGCACCATGCCCCTTATATCTCCCTTTAGAGATGCAACCTCTTTTAACACCTTTGAACTTAAAAAAGAATACTCTTCACTCGGCATCATGAATACTGTCTCAATATGTGTATCAAGCCTTCTGTTCATAAGGGACATCTGGAGCTCGTGTTCAAAATCCGATACCGCCCTCAAACCTTTTATAATCACATCCGCCTTTTTCTCTTTTACATAATCAATCAGGAGGTTGTCAAAGGGTTCAACCTCAACATTCTTCCAGACCTTAACTGCCTCTCGAATAAAATAGACCCTTTCATCTATATTAAATAAAGGGTTCTTTGCAGGGTTTAATGCCACAGCCACTATCACCTTATCAAATATCCTTAAGCCCCTCTTTATGAGGTCAAGATGACCATTACTTACAGGGTCAAATGTCCCGGGATAAACAGCAGTTCTTTTTTTCATAATAAAAAATTATTTTATATAACCAATGATAAGCAAATATACCATAAAATTTAATGGTTATCATACTTTTTTGTATCATACAATAATGTATGATAAAAGCAAATAAAATGGTCTAATTTCTTGTCCCCTTTTCTCCTTGATTATTTCCGTCTTTCTATGTTAAATTTCTTACGGAGGCAGTTATGCAAACCAAAAATGTCTATGAGAAAAAAATTTTAAAAGTGTTCTTTGCTATATCAACAAATCCAACTATCTTCAAAAAACCCCTCACAAATAAGAAGGCTGTAAAGAAGATTAAGGAGTTTCTGAAATACTTAAACTTAGCCTGTGAGGCCAATACCACTTTCATTCCCATACCCTTGGCTCAATATTTCAGTGGAAGTTTTGGACAGAACTTCGCTTAGATTGTGAAGAAAAGTAAACTTAAATATTGACAAGTTTACTTTTTGGCACTAAAGTAAACAAATATTCAGTTAAGGTTACTTTCCTTACAAGGAAAAGATGGATATAGAGGCATATAAATCAGGTCATTTGGAAAAAGGGTTAAATTACAGTTACTTTGTACCCGCGCCGATTAACCGTCAATGGGAATGGAAAGATCCCCACCTTGGCACATTGCTTGAAAAGGCATCCATCAGTCTGGGCGAACTTAACTCCTTTGCACGTCTCGTCCCCAATATAGACCTGTTTATTCAATTGCATGTTACCAAAGAGGCTGTTATATCAAGCAGAATTGAAGGCACTCAAACCAATATAGATGAGGCATTAATGCCCGAGGAGGAGATAAGCCCTGAAAAGCGGAATGATTGGCTGGAGGTGCGCAATTATTCCGAAGCTATGAAAAGTGCAATAAAAGAATTGGAACATATCCCTCTTTCATCAAGACTGTTATGTAAAACCCATGAGAGACTGCTCTCAGGTGTGAGAGGAGAACATAAAATGCCGGGTGAATTCCGCCGCAGTCAAAACTGGATTGGCGGGGCAAATATGAGTGATGCTGTGTTTATTCCTCCGGCCCATACCTATGTCAATGAATTAATGGGAGACCTTGAGAATTTCCTGCATAATGAAAACATACAAGTCCCGGCACTGATACGCACAGGCATTGCCCATTACCAGTTTGAAACCATACATCCGTTTTTAGACGGCAACGGAAGAATAGGTCGGCTTCTGATTACACTTTATCTGGTAAGCCAAAAAATATTACACCAGCCGTTGCTTTATCTTTCTGTCTTCTTTGAAAAGAACAAAAGCCTGTATTATGACAACCTGACCCGCGTGCGAGAAAAAAACGACCTTGTGCACTGGTTAAAATACTTTTTGACAGGTGTGGACGAAACAGCCCAACAGGCATCCAACACCCTCTCTGATATATTGAAACTGAAGGAGCAGATCGAAAATACGGTGCGTGACGCAGCGGGTAGACGCACCCATTCAGCGATCGTCTTGCTCACCCATCTGTTCAAAGAGCCTTTTATCAATGTTAAGCAGGCAGAGGGAATATGTGACCTGAGCACAAAAGCCGCTAATGATCTGGTAAACATGTTTGTTAAGCAGGGCATCCTGAAGGAGATAAGCGGCAAGACCCGCTATCGCCTCTTCCTCTTTGCCCAATATGTGAATTTATTTAAATGAGAAAATAAAAGTGTAAATGAGTAAAAAGGTTTATAATTCTTTTGGAAAGGGAAAGGTGTCTAACGAATCACTCTATGAGACGGGAGATTACCCATCCGTGAGTTCAATTGTTAGACGAATGGATTGAACAAAATTATAGCAGGGGACATTATGGCAGGAAAAGATAACAATTTTAATGGCTCCGAACGCTGAATTTTGAAAAACTTTTATGCTCGGGCGGGCAAAAAGGAAGGGGGTTGGGGGGAAGGAATTTTTGCCCGCCCTCGCTTGCCCGTCCGAAGCCGAAAGGCGAAGGAGGGCTTTTCCGCCGCCGCCGAATTTCGTATTTCGCGTTGCGAAATGCGCCGCTAAGAGAGATGTTGCCCTTGCCCCAGCCCTCCCGTGCGCGGGCAACGACAAGGAACTCCCTTTTCGATTTACGCTTTTTTAAAATTCAAAATATATTGATGATGATGATTCATTTTGTAAGCATAAGGGTAGCCAAAAGGATATAGCGGTTTGTTATTTTGTACTAATACAACTGCTCCTTCAAAACCAAAACCTACATCTTGCATAAGCCGTATAACATCACCGCTCGCATTCGTCTCTTTTTTATTTACCGTAAAATCACTAATGATAATCGAGCAGTATTTTTTATCTCTCAATTTTTTATAAACTTCCGTCATCGCTTCTTTTAATAATCGCAAAAAATCTTTATATTGCGTTTGATTTCCTAAATCTCGTTTATCGTTGGAGTAATACTCAACACCAAGACGAGAACCATTGCGTACGTCTTTGTCTTTCGAGTCTCTTAACCCACCGCCATTGTGTCTCAAAATATTATGGTATGGCGGCGAGGTTACGCAGTAATCTATTTTCCCCTTAATTTCAGATACTTTCTTAAGCGAATCACCACAAATAACCTGCTGATTTTCCCTCAACTTCAAATCCTGCAAGCGTTTCCGGCTCATCTGACAATATTTTTTGTTTAGATCTATACCTATTCCTTTTCGGTTTTCTCTGGCACTAGCAACTAAGGTTGTCCCGGAGCCACAAAACGGGTCAAGAACAACCATATTTTCTTTAGTAAAAAATCTAATCAATTTTCTTATGTCATTGATTAAAAAGGGCGCTGGATGTTGAAATGCAAACTTATCATCCCCGTTTTTTTCGCTTATCCAAATACTTTTAGTCAGCAATAACCACTCCCTACCAGACAAATCATTAAGGGCGTTACGCTTATCGTATTTTTCTTTTTTTTGTGGCTTCTTTTTTGGCATAATTTTATTTCAAATTATTCAAATCATCTTGTTCGATTGTCTTATCGCCCTTGTATAGATTATAAAAATCCTTCAACGCATCGTAGTGAATCGTTTGCCATTTGTATTTATTATACCCTTCTTGAAACATTGGTTCATTCATTTTTCTTTCAAGCATTTTTTGTCTTTCCTCCGGTATTACTATAAATCTTTTTACTTCATATTTCTCTGGAATATGTGAAGCCCTTTCAATGGCAGATGTAATACTGGTACTATTTTCAACTTCAAAAATGAATTTAATGGAAGAGCCTTCATACCAAAGAATATCTATCATTGCGATTCGGCGAAGTTCATCGCCGGAAAATCCGGCAAGTCCAAGATTCGATTCTGTGCAATACTTTGATAACTTTTCGTTTCTGAAAGTATCGCCCTGTTCTTTACTTCCAATCCAAATTTTATAACCCGCCTTTTTGCCAATTTCAGATAAATAGTAAATCATCTCGCTATGTTCTGAATCTCTGTAATTTACCTCTGGTTTGTACCGCCATCGGCCATCACCAGTCGTTGTCGCATACTCTTTCAATACCTCTATGACACCTTTGGTGTCGGGCGTTAATCCGTTTGGAAAAGTGATAAATAATTTTTGTAATATTTCATCAAAGGTAACTTTGATATTTCCTCGCAACATATCTATCACCACTTTTTCAACGCGATCTGATAGGGGCACTTGCTTAAAAAGCATATCCTCTGGATTTTTCAACCACCATTTAGGCCCGAGTTTCCCGCCCTTACTTTCAATTAAAACAAACTCTTTTCCGATATTATCCTTGAGAATATTTACAATGTCCTCATGACTGCCTTCAAAAAATTTCCCAGTTGAAAATAATTCAGTATAAATACCATTCAAAATAAATGTCATTTCTGTTGGCTCACCTCTCAAAGCGATAATATCTTTAGCGGCTTTAACAACAATTCTTTCATATTCTTCCTTACCCATTTTTTGATGGTCAGATACTTCCGCCTTTTCCGGTTTTTTGAATCGCAAATAATAGTCGCTGATTGCGCTTCCATACGGCATGGCAACTCCCGCCTCGGAAGCTCGTTTGTTTGGTTGGTATAGAATTTTTTCAAAAACAAAACCAGAGTATGCACCAGCTTTAATAACCGAATTCCAAACATTAATTTCTCTATTGTGAAAAGTGAGCGTTAAATAATGTCCGGGCTTTAGTACTTTATAAATTTCTCTCAATGCCTTGGTGAGTAACTGATGATATCTTTCAAAATCTTTCCTATTTTCAATGGTTATCTCATCTTGATAGGGAATTTCAAATTTTGGATTATTGTGTTTCAACCAAATTGCCCAAAGACTGCTTAAACTAAAATACTGAATGAGTCCGCCATAGGGAGGGTCAGTTAATACATAATCCACGCTGTTTTCGGGGATGTTCCTTGATAAATCCAAGGCGTCCATTGTCAAAACGAGTAAATTTTTATCCTTTTTATCATCGCATAGTTCCTGAAAATCCTTTGCTATTTTTACCTTATTGGCGAGCAATTTCTCCGATGATTTTTTTGCCTTTATAACACCCTGCCTATCCTTAACCGCTCTCTGAAAAAGTATTACCGGATTTTGCTCCATGTGTCTTTTCGGCAGAATAAATGCTGGCCTGCCCCAACTTCCAGAATCTGGCCTTTTAGTTTTTGGCCTCCTCGCAGAAACCATAATTGTAACGAGGTGAACCATAGAAATAAAAGCAAACTTCAAAAAATCTTTTGTTTCTTCATCATCAACATCCTCAATTTCTTTATACAAAAATGAAAGCAGGTAAAGTGTTCTGTTTGTCCAAAGCTTGTAATACTGATTTCCAACTCCCCTACGAACAGATTTGAAAAAATCAGTTTTTGGAAATTCATCTTCTGGGTACCAGTAAGGGGTTTCTATATTGTCTGTTTTTTGGATAATTTCTTTATCAAAATCATCAGGGATTTTGCCTTGAATCCCTTTCGTACAAGAGCACTCATATCTTATGAGTATTGGCGTACTACCGTCCCAGTGAATCCCTGTAACTCTGGCGGTATTCTTACACTTCTCGCATTTAGTAATGAAAAACCCCAGCTCTTTTTCTTTCTCGATAAATTTTTCAAGTATTTCGTTATAGTATTTTCCAAATTTTGAGTAATTAAGTGGTTTGGCTAATATCTCAATCATAAAAGTAGAAACCGGATTGAGATCTATGGCAACCGCTTTTCTATTCGCTTGTACTGCCTCCAATGGAGTGATACCGCTACCGGCAAATGCGTCTAATACAATTTCGTTTTCCTTTGTGTAATTTTCTATGTATTTTCTAAAGATATTATGCGGTTTTTTGCCCCAATACTTTAGGGATTTGTACATCATCGGGCGGACTGATTCAACAAGTGCATAATTGATATGCTTCTTGTTTTTGAACGGGTCGGTAATTGTAATGTTGTTTTTTTCTTTTGACATACTTTTATGTAAAATAAATTCGTTTTGCTATCTCAAACGCTACAGCAATTTTGATAATCTTTGCTTCTTTTATCCCCTTAATTTTCATAAATTCATCAAGGCGTCTACCTGCCAATCCTTTCAGGTTCTTATATTCATTCAATAGTTCTTCCGCCATATCTATTGCAGATTTTCCTTTCAATCCATGACCAATCAAAATCGCCAAAAGTTCTTTATCGGACAACGCCTCTGGCCCAAATTTTAATAACTTCTCTCTTGGTCTTTGGTCTTCTGGTAAATCTTTTATTTTTGGCATAATTTTATTTCATCAAATCATCAATACTAACGCCCAAAGCGTTGGCGATTTGTTTTAGTGTCTCTACTCTCGGATTATAAGTAGCCCCCGATTCAATTTTAATAATCGTGTTGTAGGTAATATCTGCTAATTTAGAAAGCCTATCCTGTGTAATGCCTTTCTTTTTACGGTATTTCTTTATGTTTTCAGCTATAACGCTTTTATTATTTGCCATAAGGTAGTAATCATTTACTATTATTTATTAAGATAGTACAATGTAAGTAGTTATCAACCACTATGTATATTATATCAAAATTTAATAAAAGCGTAAATCGAAAAGGGAGTTCCTTAGCGTTGCCCGCGCACGGGAGGACTGTGGCAAGGGCAACATACAATTTGGCTCCCCGGGCAGGTATACTTTGCTAAAGCTTCGTAATACCTTATATTCCCAACAATTTATCTTTCTTCAAGGCTTCAGTATTAAGAAATCTTTTGTATGCAAAGGCTTTTCCCGAGCCAGTTTTAAGATATTTCTCAAAATCTTTTGCTAATTTTTGAGTTTCAAACGCTGCATAGAACACCAGTTTCCATGGTCTATATGGAGCAGTAGATTGAGATAGACCTTTGTTATGTTCTTCAAATCGCTTCTTTAAATCTTCACTATATCCATAATAAAAATCTTTTGATTTTTGACTCCATAGAATATAAGTATAATACATAAAGTACAATTATTCTGAAGCTGTCCTTTGCTATTCTATAGCTACGGAGTAGCGATGGATAGCCTTTGCGAAAGATAACTCCCCGGGCAGGACTCGAACCTG
>DNJG01000153.1 GCA_003489165.1 Nitrospinota bacterium
TATAGGGATATATCAAAGGTGAGTTGTAGAATTTTTGATACACCTGTTGTGAATAGGATACATCTTTTCCGTAGTTAAACAATATTAAAACACAAAAAAACACAAAAGGTCTTGAAATCTTGAGGCAGATGGGAAATAATAAGACTTGCAGAGATTTTAAATCATAGATTGAGGAGAGATTGGAGAAATGATAAGCTATTACATAGAGGCAGTGAATAGTGAATAGTTGTTAGTGGATAGTGAAAGGGAATATGAACTTCATTAAAGAATCATTAATGGAAAGTGCGGAGTTGAAAAGAAAGGTTGCTGAGACAATGGCTGGCGACATTCAAAAGGCTATTGATTTAATATCTGACGCCATTAAATCAGGTAAAAAAGTATTGCTGATGGGAAATGGCGGAAGCGCTGCTGATACGCAGCATATTGCGGGGGAATTGGTTGGGAGATTCAAAAAAGAGAGGAAGGCGATTCCTGCAATATCCCTTTCAACAGATACATCAATTCTAACTGCTATTGGAAACGATTATGGGTTTGAAAAGATATTTGAGAGGCAGATAGAGGCATTGGGTAATAAAGGGGATGTGGTTATTGGTATTAGTACAAGTGGCAATTCAGAGAATATCTATAGGGCAATGAAGCTTGCGAAAGAAATAGGGCTTATAACAATAGGTTTACTTGGAAATGACGGAGGCAAGATAAAAGAGCTTTCGGATATTCCTCTCATAGTCCCATCAAAAAATACACCGAGAGTTCAAGAATCTCACATCACAATAGGGCATATAATTTGTGAAGGGGTGGAGAAGAAAGTATATGAACAGTAGACTTAAAGAGATTTTACTTAATAGTAATAGGCTAAAGGTTATGGTTGTGGGTGACCTTATACTTGATGAATATATCTGGGGGAATATTGACAGAATATCTCCAGAGGCGCCGGTAGGTGTTTTGGAATGTAAATCTGAGAATAGTGCCCTTGGTGGTGCTGCGAATGTGGCAAATAATTTAAGCAGTCTCGGGTGTAAGGTTTATCTGGTCGGTGCTGTAGGCAGGGATGAAAAGGGGAAGAGGTTAAAGAGGCTTCTTAAAAAAAGAGGGATTAATGGCGAAGGTGTGCTGGAAGACCCTGACAGGCCTACTACGAATAAGATACGGGTAATAGCCCATAGTCAGCAGATATTGAGGATTGACAAAGAGGATAGAAGGACTGCAAATGACCACATAAAGGATAAGTTGATTCACTACATAGAAAAGATAATACCCGATATTGATGGTGTAATCTGTTCAGATTATGGTAAAGGGGTTTTAAGCAGAGATGTTATCTCTTTTATTTCTAAGACTGCAAGGAAACACAGGAAGCTGATTATAGCAGACCCAAAGGGGAGCGATTATTCAAAATATAAGGGAGTGAATATAATTACACCTAATAAAAAAGAGGCATCAGAGGCATCCGGGATAGTGATAAACAGCGAGGAGAATATAAAAGATGCGGCTAAAAAATTGTTTGATGTATTTAATGGAAATGCAGTATTAGTTACAAGGGGTGCAGAGGGGATGTCTTTGTTTCAGGGGAATGGAAAGGTTACGCATATACCAACGGAGGCTAAAGAGGTATACGATGTATCAGGTGCAGGGGATACAGTTATCAGCGTATTCGGGATGGCTGCCTTTGCCGGATACGATTTGGCAGATGCAGCGAGGCTTGCAAATATTGCTGCAGGTATTGAGGTTGGCAAGGTTGGGACATCGGTGGTTACAAAGGAGGAGATGATACATTATCTTGACGAAGGAGAATTGAGGGCTAAGGGGAAGATATTGAGCTATCCTGAATTAAGACAGATTGTAAGCCTTGCGAAAAATAAAAAGAAAAAGGTTGTCTTTACAAACGGATGTTTTGACCTCCTTCATATCGGGCATATAAAATACCTCCGTCAGGCAAGGAGTTATGGAGACCTTTTAATAATAGGATTAAATGATGATAATTCAGTTAGAAAATTGAAGGGTCCAAAGAGGCCATTGATTGGACAGGATGAGAGGGCGCACCTCCTTGCTGCACTTGACTGTGTGGATTATGTTGTTCTTTTTTCTGAGCTTACACCTGAAAAATTAATAAAAGGGATAAAGCCTGATGTTTTGGTTAAAGGGGGGGATTACACAAAGGCAGAGGTGGTCGGCAGAGATATTGTAGAGAGTTATGGTGGAAGAGTAGAAATAGTTCCTGTGGTTGAGGGGATGTCAACATCTAATATTGTGAAAAAGATAATGGAGAAGTATAGTTGAAAAACAGATACGGTATAAAAACCTTAGATTTTAAGAAGATAAAAACCTATCCTATAAAAGAGAGAAAGAATAAGGTTAAGATTAATGAATTCGCTTGTCTTAAAAAAGGGTTTGATGGGTTAATACCTGATATATTAAAAGGTAATGAACTCAAAGAAATCGTCAATTCTGTTGTCCACGCAAGAAAAAAGAAAAAGCCTGTCATATTTGCAATCGGCGCCCATGTAATCAAATGCGGTCTATCTCCAATAATTATTGATTTAATGAAAAAGGGAATAGTTACCGCGATTGCAATGAATGGTGCAGGTGCGATTCATGATTACGAGATTGCAATGATTGGAGAGACATCTGAAGATGTTGCGGTAGAGATAAAAAAAGGACGGTTTGGAATGGTTGAAGAGACGGGAGCCATGATGAATTCCGCCATAAAAAAAATTATAACTGATGGTGTAGGTATGGGGGAGGCTCTGGGAAAAGATATTTATGAGAAAAGACTCAAATATAAAGAATACAGCATTCTATATCATGGATATAAATTAAATATTCCTGTAACGATACACTCTGCTATAGGGACAGAGATAATCCACATGCATCCTTCTGCTGATGGGACTGTAATTGGCAGGGGGAGTTTTAATGACTTTAAGCTTTTTACTTCTCTTCTATCAGATATAGGAAAAGGCGGATGTTTTTTTAATATTGGTTCTGCTGTTATTCTTCCTGAAGTTTTTATAAAGGCACTATCCATTGCGAGAAATATGGGATATAAGGCTCATGATTTTATTACAGTAAATATGGATATGGTTCAACACTATCGTCCTCATGTCAATGTGGTCAATAGACCGATTCAGGGAGAGGGAAAGGGATATACACTGACAGGCCATCATGAGATTATGCTGCCATTACTTTATTATTTAATTTTAACAAGAAGAACAAAAACTTAATAATCTGCAGATTACGCAGATTTTCGCAGATTTTAAAACCTTATTCTTTTAAATCGGCGTTAATCTGCGAAATCTGCGGATAAGGAAGGGGTGGGATTATTATGATAGACCGTTACAGCAGACCGGAGATGGCAAGTATCTGGAGTATAAAAAATAAATATGAAAAGTGGCTCCAGATTGAGATTGCAGTGTGTGAAGCATTGGCTGAAAAAGGTGAGATACCAAAGAGTGCCCTTGAAAATATCAAGAGTAACGCAAAATTTGACCCCTCCCGTATTGATGAGATAGAAAAGACTGTCAAGCATGATGTAATTGCATTTCTTACAAATGTTGCTGAGCATGTAGGTGAAGATTCAAGATATATCCACATGGGGATGACCTCATCTGACCTTCTTGATACCGCCCTCGCTATTCAGTTAAAAGAGGCATCAGCTATAATATTAAAAGACTTAAATGTTCTTTCAGATGTATTAAAGAAGAGGGCTTATGAGTTTAAGGATACTGTGATGATTGGAAGGTCTCACGGCATTCATGCAGAACCTGTTACATTTGGCTTAAAGCTTGCCCTCTGGTATTCTGAAAATCAGAGAAATATAAAGAGGATGGAGCATGCAAAAGAAACTATCAGTTACGGAATGGTCTCAGGTGCAGTCGGAACATTTGCAAATATTGACCCATCAGTAGAGGAGTATGTCTGTAATAAGTTTTCCTTAAAACCTGCACCTGTATCAAATCAGATTATCCAGAGGGACAGACATGCAGAATATTTAACCACTCTATCATTGATTGCATCGTCAATTGAGAAGATTTCAGTGGAATTGAGGCATCTTCAGAGGACAGAGGTCCTTGAGGCTGAAGAATATTTTTCAATGGGGCAAAAGGGTTCTTCTGCCATGCCTCATAAGAGAAACCCTATAACAGCAGAGCAATTGGCAGGATTGTCACGGGTAGTCAGAGCTAATGCAATTGCCGCAATGGAGAATGTAGCCCTTTGGCATGAGAGGGATATAAGCCATTCATCTGTGGAGAGGATTATAATACCCGACAGCACAATATTGATTGATTATATGCTGAATAAAGCTGCAAATCTGATTGATAAGCTCCTTGTCTATCCTGAAAATATGAAAAAAAATCTGGATAAAATGGGGGGGGTGATATATTCTGAAAGCATATTATTGGAATTGGTCAGAAGTGGAATCGCGAGGGAAGCGGCATATAAGCTTGTTCAGCGGGTTGCCATGAAGATATGGGAGAGGGGAGGAGATTTTAAGGAGTTGATATTGAATGACAGGGAGATTATGAAATATATTACCCCTGCTTCTATAGAAAAGGCATTCAGCATAAATCATCATTTAAAAAATGTGAGTTATATTTTTAAGAGGGTGTTTAAGAGTTAAATTGAAGATCGAAAAAATCAATATTCAATAAACAAAATAAATGTGTGGAATATTTGGAATATACGGCCATTCTGAGGCAGCGAATATAACATATCTTGGACTCCATGCCTTACAGCACAGGGGGCAGGAGAGTGCAGGTATTGTATCATCTGACGGGAAGTTTTTACACTCAGAGATAGATATGGGTCTTGTGGCAGATATTTTTTCGCAGGACCGCCTTGATAAACTTTCCGGATATATTGCAATAGGGCACAACAGATATTCAACTACAGGTGCAAGCCTCCTTAAAAATGCCCAGCCCATTCTGGTAGATTATTCCCGCGGTTCTCTTGCCCTTGCCCATAACGGTAACCTGGTTAATGCTGCATATATCAGAAGTGAGCTTGAGGCATACGGTTCAATATTCCGCTCTACCATGGATACAGAGGTAATAGTCCATCTCATTGCACAGTCTAAAGAAGACAAGCTGCTTGACAGGGTGATAGATGCAGTTTCAAGGATTAAGGGGGCATATTCGCTTATAATAATGACCGAGAATGAATTGGTGGGTGTAAGGGACCCTAATGGCTTCAGGCCGTTATCATTGGGAAAGCTGAAAGACTCGTATGTGCTGGCATCGGAGACCTGTGCATTTGATTTAATAGAGGCAAAGTATGAAAGGGATATTGAGCCGGGCGAGATTGTAGTTATAGACTCAAAGGGGATCCAATCTTATAAGCCTTTTCCTGCATCAAGTAGGTCTCACTGTGTTTTTGAATTTATTTACTTTGCAAGGCCTGACAGTAATATATTCGGGGAAAATGTAAATTTTATAAGGCAGGAGTTAGGAAGACAGCTTGCAAGGGAGACAATGGTTGATGCGGATATTGTAATTCCTGTCCCTGACTCGGGTGTCCCGGCTGCACTTGGTTTTTCTTTAGAGTCAAAGGTACCTTTTGATATGGGGCTTATCAGGAGCCATTATGTTGGAAGGACATTTATTGAGCCTCAGCAGGCAATCAGGCACTTTGGAGTTAAGCTGAAGCTTAATCCTGTAAAAAAGATAATTGAAGGTAAGAGAGTTATTGTGATTGATGATTCAATTGTAAGGGGGACAACGAGCAGAAAGATTATAAAAATGCTGAGAGATGCGGGTGCAAGGGAGGTGCATGTCCGAATAAGCTCACCGCCTACAACCCACCCTTGTTTTTATGGCATTGATACACCAGATCGCAAGGAATTGATAGCAGCAACACATACAATAGAAGAGGTTCGCAGATACCTTACTGCCGATAGTCTTTCATATTTAAGTTTAGAGGGAATGTTGAATATTTTTAAAGAGAGGAAGAATGATTTCTGTATGTCCTGTTTTGATGGGGTTTATCCCGTAAGCTTTGAGGGTATGGATACATCACAGCTTGAACTGTTTTAAAGGGATTAATAATTAATTTTGCCTTTCTTTGTGTTTTCTGTAACTATGGTGAATAAGGTTATTTTAGATGAAACTATCTATAATTATTCCCACCTTGAATGAAGAGTCTTTTCTTGAAAAAAATCTCGCCTCTCTTAAGCCTAATCTAACTTCAGTCTTTGAAATAATCGTAGCAGATGGTGGCAGTAAGGATAAAACCGTAGAGGTTGCAAGAAGGTTTACCGACAGGATATGTATCTCTGATAAGGGGAGAGGGCATCAGATGAATGCAGGTGCTATGATTTCTACCGGAGAGTGGTTTCTGTTTTTACATGCCGATTCTATAATATCCTATTCAGGAATGCTGAGAATGCTTGAGATTATGGATTTAGAACTGCTAACCCCTAATTCAGAATCCCGAATTGCAGGGGGTGCTTTTAGACTTAAGATAGATTCCCCCACACCTATGTATAGGTGTTGGGGTAAGATAGCCTTTAAAATTATATCCTCCGCTGCAAATATGAGGTCAAGGATATTGAATATTGCCTACGGCGATCAGGGGATATTTGTAAGGAGGGATATTTTTTATACGATTGGCGGTTATTCTGATATACCTATTATGGAGGATGTAGATTTTGTAAAAAGGCTGAAAGAGAATGGGAAATTTATTATACTGAATGAGTCTGTTGTTACATCATCAAGAAGGTGGGATAGAGAAGGCATATTATATACAACAATGAGAAATTGGATTCTTATCTTACTATACCTAATAGGGATTTCTCCAAATAGGTTGAAAGGGTGGTATAGAGAACATGGAGGATGATAAAAAAGAAAAATTTGAGCAAATTGCCGTCCCTTATTTCAATATCCTCTATAATTCTGCATACAGGATGACAGGAAATAGGAATAACGCAGAAGACCTTGTTCAGGACGTATTTTTATCGGCATATAAGTCATTTCATCAGTTTGTAGAGGGAACAAACTGCAAGGCATGGCTGTTTAAGATATTAAGAAATACATTTATAAATAGGATAAAAAAGGAGATGAGAGAAGTGAGAGGAGTTCAGGAGGTGAGGAGTTCAGGAGGTGAGGAGTTTCACTCATCAACTCATCAACTCATCAACTCATCAACTGTTATGGATGAGGGGTTTGATGAAACCATTCAGAAGTCTCTCAACAAACTCCCTGAGGAATTTCGTATGGCGATTATACTGTGTGATGTAGAGGGATTTTCATATCAGGAGATATCTGAGGTTTTAGAGTGCCCTGTTGGGACTGTTCGCTCCCGTATAAACCGTGCAAGGAGATTTCTTGCTGAAGAACTAAAGGACTTAAGGGCGTAGAGAAAATTATGAGTAGCAGAATTATAAAGTTACCCGATGAGCTGGCTAATTGTATAGCAGCAGGTGAGGTGGTCGAGAGGCCTGCTTCTGTAGTCAGGGAGCTTATTGATAATTCAATAGATGCAGGTGCCGGTAATATTACAATAGAAATTAAGGGCAGCGGCAAGAGGTATATAAGGGTGACTGATGACGGTATTGGCATGACAAGGGATGATGCTGTCCTGTGTTTTGAAAGGCATGCAACAAGTAAGATAAAAACTATTAAAGACCTAAATGCCATTACTACACTTGGGTTTAGAGGCGAGGCACTTCCGAGCATTGCAGCTGTTTCTAATGTAAGATTATCTACCTGTAATGAAGGAGAATCTGTAGGAACGGAGATGGATATTAATAATGGGGCAGTGAAGTCAGTAAAGGATGCCCCGCCGGTAAAAGGGACATCAGTTGAGGTTAAAGACCTTTTTTTAAACATACCTGCACGGCTAAAATTTTTGAAGTCAGATACAACAGAAACTTCACATATTATAGAAATTGTAAATCAGCACGCCTTATCTCATCCGGTGATAAAATTCAGAATGGAAAGGGAGGGGGAAAGGCTGATTGACACCTTTTCAACGAATGATAGATTAAATCGCATAGCATCTATTTTTGGAAATGAGATGGTGAACAATCTTATGCCTGTTGAAGAAAAATATTCGTCCAGCTTAAAACTCAGTGTCAGGGGGTATATTTCCAAGATAGGTTTAGATACTGGAAACAGGGGGAAGCAGTATGTATTTGTAAATAACCGATATATCAGGGACAGGGTTATAAGCCATGCAGTTTATGAGGCATATAAGACTATGTTATCAAGAGATAGACATCCAATGTATTTTTTATTTTTAGATATTGACCCGAGAATGATAGATGTTAATGTCCACCCGACAAAGATTGAGGTGAGGTTTGTGCAGCAAGGTGAGATTCATGACTTTATAAGAGATGCTGTAAGGGATAGTATGAGGAGAGGAGAGGGGACAGAAGTCAGAAGACAGATGACAGAAAACAGAGCAGCCTTCACTCCTCAGCCTTCAGTCTCAATAGATTATTATAAAGACAGGGTTAAAGAGACAACTGAAAGGTATATATCAAGTCATGAAACAGATTTATTGAATGCAGAATGCAGAATGCAAAGTGCAGAATATAAAATAAACTCCGAACTCCGAACTCCGAACTCCGAACTTTCATTGTCTCCTGAAATGGAATCAGACCTCTCCAAATTCAAGCCGATTGGACAGATATTCAACTCTTTCATGATTCTTCAGGGGGTTGACAATATTATATTTATAGACCAGCATACTGCACATGAAAGAATTTTATATGAGAGATTATTAAATAAGATGAGAGATTCAAAGATAGAAGTTCAAACCATGCTTTTACCTGTGAATATTGAGTTGCCAAGTAAGGAGTCATTAGTATTGCAATCAAATCTTGACAATTTTAGAAAATTGGGGTTTGATATAGAATCTTTTGGAGAGAATAGTTTTGTGATAAGGTCAGTGCCGTCAATTCTCTCCGGAGATGACTGTAAACAGGCAGTGAAAGATATCCTTAATAAACTTGTATCAGAGCAAAAAGGCACATCTTTTGATGAGGTTATTAATAAAATGATTTTGGTAATGGCTTGCAGGGGTGCTGTTAAGACAGGGCAGATTTTGAGTATAGAGGAGATGGGTTCCCTGCTCAAAGAACTGATGAATACAAACAGGCCATTTACCTGCCCTCACGGCAGACCCATTGCACTAAGCATAGAAAAGGGACAGATATTAAAGGGGTTTTTGAGAAGGTAGTGTAAAAAGTATAATGGTGACAAAGAGAATTAATGGAGTAAATTCCAAATCTCAAGCACCAAATTACAAATAAGCGCCAAATACCAATGACCAAATAATCAAAAGGTTTTGAATTTGGTATTTGAGTTTTGAGATTTATTTGGGATTTGGATTTTGGAATTTGAAATTTATTTATCCTCTGTGGTTAAATTTGACAATATATTCAGGAGGTAACAAATGCTAAATAAGGAAATAAAGGAGTGTCTCACATTTGATGATGTCCTTCTCCTTCCGGGGAAATCATCTGTACTTCCAAAGGAGGCGGATATATCAACCTATATCACCAAAAAGGTAAAACTTAATTGCCCGTTGGTCAGTGCCCCTATGGATACAGTTACTGAGGCAGGTCTTGCGATTGCCCTTGCACAGGAGGGCGGGATAGGCATAATACACAAAAATCTCTCAGTTGAAGAACAGGTTAATGAAGTTGAAAAGGTGAAGAGGTCTGTAAGCGGCATGATAGTAGAGCCGATTACTATGTCTCCTGATGAAAGTATCAGCAAGGCTCTTGATGTAATGAGGAAGTATCAGATTTCTGGTATACCAATTACAAAAGGAGAAAAACTGGTTGGTATCCTTACAAACAGGGATTTGAGATTTGAGACAGACCTGAAAAAAAGGATATCCGAACTGATGACAAAAGACGGTTTGGTGACAGTGCCTTTAGGGACTACCCTCGAGCAGTCAAAAGAGCTTCTTCATAAGAACAGAATTGAGAAGCTATTGGTAGTTGATAAAGAAGGAAACCTTAAAGGGCTTATTACAATAAAGGATATAGAAAAGAACAGAAAATATCCATCTGCAGCTAAGGACAGCTTTGGAAGGCTTATAGTAGGTGCGGCGGTAGGAATATCAAATGACAGAAAGGAAAGGGTTAAGGCGCTCGTGAAGGCAGGTGCGGATATAATTGTGGTAGATACAGCCCACGGTCATTCTGAGTATGTAATCAAGGTCATTGAGTCAATTAAGGGTGAATATCCTGATATTCAGGTGGTTGGCGGGAATGTGGCAACTCCTGGAGGGACAGAGGATTTAATAAAGGCAGGTGTTGATGCTGTAAAAGTCGGAATAGGCCCAGGCTCTATATGCACGACACGGATTATTGCCGGCGTCGGGGTCCCGCAGATAACTGCAATTACCGAATGCTCAAAGGTTGCAGATAAGTATGGCATACCTGTCATTGCAGACGGCGGTATAAAGTATTCCGGGGACATTACAAAGGCAATTGCAGCAGGTGCAAGGTGTGTGATGATTGGAAGCTTATTCGCCGGGACAGAGGAGAGTCCGGGAGAAAAGATATTATATCAAGGACGAAGTTATAAGGAATACAGGGGAATGGGCTCTATCGGTGCTATGGCAGAGGGGAGTTCGGACAGGTATTTTCAGGATTTGCAGTTCACAGAGACAAAGCTTGTCCCTGAAGGTGTAGAGGGGAGGATTCCATATAAAGGTTCTCTCTCATTTACTGTTCATCAACTACTCGGCGGGTTGAGGGCAGGTATGGGATATACCGGATGCAGGAATATAGAGGAAGTAAGAAAAAATACAGGATTTATCAGAATAACCCAGTCAGGCTTGAGGGAAAGTCATGTCCACGATGTTATAATAACAAAGGAGGCACCAAATTATATA
>DNJG01000154.1 GCA_003489165.1 Nitrospinota bacterium
GCAGATTACACAGATTTTAAAAAAATATTTCGTTTTAATCTGCGATAATCTGAAAAATCTGCGGATATATAATTTTCCTATGCCTTCGGAAAAAAATCTTGCTCTATTAACCTTCGGGTGCCAGATGAATAAATACGACTCGGAAAAGATGGTCGGTCTGTTGGAAAATTCCGGCATAAGGTTAACCGAAAATTTAGATAATGCAGATGTAATCATATTGAATACATGCAGTATTAGAGATAAGGCCGAACATAAGGTCTATAGCCAGCTCGGAAGACTATCCCCCCTTAAAAAGAAGAACCCCAATTTAATTATAGGAGTTGGCGGATGTGTTGCCCAGATTCAGGGAGAGAAGATTCTTCAGAGGGCGCCGCAGGTAGATTTAGTTTTTGGGACACTCAATATAAATAAACTCCCAAAACTTATAAAGGAAATTGAAGAGACTGGTGCAAGGATAGCCGATATTGATTCAAATTCTGATATAGATACCGACTCAGAAGCCATTAAACGGGGAGGGACTGTCCATGCGTGGGTAAGCATAATGCACGGCTGTGACAATTACTGCACTTACTGTATTGTCCCTTATACGAGGGGAAGGGAAAAGAGCAGGACAAAAGAGGCAATCCTCGCCGAAATAAGAGGGCTTTCAGAAAAAGGCTTTAAGGAAGTCACACTCCTCGGACAGAATGTAAATTCTTATGGGAGAGATATAAGCGAGGAGATGCGTTTCCCTGAACTCCTTTCTTTAGTTGACAGTATAGACGGCATTGAAAGAATAAGATTTATGACCTCCCATCCAAAAGACCTTTCCAATAAGCTTATAAAGGCAATGGCTGATTTACCAAAGGCCTGCGAGTCTCTTCATCTGCCAATACAATCAGGATCTGATAATGTCTTATATAATATGAAGAGGGGTTACACATCGGAGGAATATCTTAAAAAGATTGATAAAGTAAAAGAGGAGATTCCGAAAATATCATTATCCTCTGATATAATAGTTGGATTCCCCGGCGAAACAGATGGCGATTTTGAGAAGACAAGGGATATTATCAAAAGTGTGAGATATGATGGGATATTTTTATTCAAATATTCTCCACGACCTGAAACACCGGCATCCGAATTTTTAAATCAAATACCAAATGATGTAAAACAGACAAGATTTGAAGAGATAATGAAATTGCAGAATGAGATAACCTTGAGCAAGAATAAAGAATTGGAAGGCAGGGTTTTGGAGATACTTATAGAGGGAAGGAGTAAAAATGATAATAATAAACTCATGGGAAGAACAAGGACAAACAAGATTGTTACAATCCCCTTTTTAACAAAAGAGGGGGAGGGGGGATTTGAAAAAGAGGACTTAACAGGAAAATTAATCAATGTTAAAATAACAAGGGGAAATTTGTATGGTCTTGACGGAATCAGTGTCAGTGTTAGTAACTGACACTGATAACCGTCACTAACACTAAATAAGGAAGGGAGGTGAAAATGATGCTTGAAATGAAGGTAGACGGACTGACATTAGACCCATTAACCAACATGCCTATCATCACACTTAAGGATGTATCAGGCAAAAAAGTGCTTCCTATATGGGTTGGCATATTTGAAGCTAATGCAATTGCGCTTCAGATGGAAAAGGTTGCTACACCGAGACCAATGACCCACGACCTCATTAAGAACATAATTGACGGAATGGCTGCAAAGGTAAATCACATTGTTGTAAGCGATTTAAAAGACAATACATTTTACGCTACCATCTCCCTCTCCATTAACAACCATATAATTAATATAGACTCCCGTCCCAGCGACGCTATAGCTGTGGCATTAAGGGTTGAAGCCCCAATATATGTATCTGAAAAGGTCATAGACATGGCAAGGGGAATAGATATCAAAGATGATATAAATGAATCTGAAAAGTGGAAAGACTGGCTTGAAAATCTAAAGCCTGAGGATTTTGGCAGGGAAGTATGACTGCAAAAAGTAAAAATCAGATAAAGGCACTTGTTATTGATGACGAGCCTTTCATAAAGAATATTCTTACCATCCTCCTTGAGATGGAGGGTTATACTGTCATGTCTTTTGACAGTGGACTGGATGCCATTGAAGAAGCGAAGAAATCAAAATACAATATTATAATCTCCGATTACTTCCTCCCGCATATGAATGGAATTGAACTGATCCAAAAGGTAAGAGAATTACATCCATACATTGCCTCTATTCTTATTACAGGTGTCGGAGACGAACAGACTATCATAGATGCCTTTACAAAAGGACATGTCAATAGTTATATAACAAAACCGTTTAGCAATGAAGAAATATTAAAGATTACACGGCTTGCCTTAAAGGAGCAGGAGATAAAATTAAAGGAGGATAGACTCCATGAGGAATTACAGGAACAGATAAAAGAGGCAACAAGACAGTTAAAGGAAAAAAATAAACTTCTTAAAGAAAAAGAAAAAAAGGCAAAAGAACTTTATGAAAAACTTGAAAAAGAGCAGAAGCTTGTCAAAAACAAAAATATTTTACTCCAAAAACTTTCTGTCACAGATGGTCTGACAGACCTTTATAATCACAGATACTTTCAAAGAAGGATAAAGGAGGAATTCATAAGGGCAAAGAGATACAGCTTACCACTTTCATGCCTGATGATTGACCTTGACGACTTCAAGATTTTAAACGACACCCATGGCCATCAGGTTGGAGACAGGATACTAACTGAATTCGCCATGGTATTGAATAACTCAATAAGACAGGTTGATATGGCTGCACGATACGGTGGAGAGGAATTTGTGGTTTTACTGCCGCAAATAGATACAGAGGGGGCTTCAAATATGGCTGAGAGATTCAGGATGGCAGTAGAACTGCACAGATTTTCCGGCACCGGTAAGCAATTCAATATAACTGTAAGCATAGGTGCTGCAACATATCCTGCAGGTGACATAAAGATAGAGAGAGACCTATTAAGGGCAGCAGATACAGCCCTCTACAGGGCAAAAAACACAGGAAAGAATCGTGTTGTTGTCCATACACCGATGGGAGAAAAAGCTATAGGCGGGGGAGGAGAACTCTTGACAATTGCAGAAAAAAGAAAGCTGCTTAGTGATATTACGATGCTGTTAAACAGAAATGTCGGCCTCAACGAGCTATTAAAGATATTTCTCAACAGGCTTAAGGAGGCATACGATATAGGACCTGATTCGGATATGCTGTATGCAATTATGTTAATAGCTAAAAACGGTGAGCCATTTAATTTTATAAGCACAAGGGTAAACGGCAACTATAAGGAAGATATTTTAAAAAGTGCAAAAGAGGTTGTAAAAAGCAGAGAGAT
>DNJG01000087.1 GCA_003489165.1 Nitrospinota bacterium
TGAAGATGCAGGTGGAAAGGCAATTACGATTGACAATTGAATATTGAAGATTGAGTATTGATATATGAATTATTCAATCTTCAATTGTCAATTTTCAATATTCAATTATTATGATAGCCGCAGGTTTTCAGAATATATTCAATGTCCCTGAATTAAAAAAGAGGATTTTTTTTACTCTGATAATTTTGGCTGTATACAGGGTTGGTGCACACGTACCAACACCTGGAATTGATGCCTATGCATTAAGTGAGTTTTTTAAAGGTGCGGCAGGGACAATTTTCGGATTCTTTGACATGTTTTCTGGCGGGGCTTTCAAGAGGCTTACAATATTTGCCCTTGGAATTATGCCTTATATAAGCGCCTCCATTATTCTTCAGCTTTTGACAGTTGTATTCCCTCCTCTGGAGAAGCTTAAAAAAGAGGGAGAGCATGGGCAGAGGAAGATAACGCAGTATACAAGATACGGGACAATATTATTGAGTTGTATCCAGGGTCTTGGCATAAGCTTCGGCCTCGAGGCAATGAAGAGTCCGGGGGGGGCATTGATAGTTCCAGACCCAGGGTGGTCTTTCAGGCTGATGACGGTTCTTACACTGACTTCAGGGACTGCATTTATAATGTGGCTTGGAGAACAGATAACGGAAAGGGGTATCGGAAATGGTATATCACTTATAATTTTTTCCGGAATTGTTGCAGGCATACCGTCGGCAATCAAAAATACGGTAAGACTCATGAATACAGGTGAGATTCAGTTTTTTGTACTGCTGGGTCTTCTTGCATTAATGGTGCTGGTTGTAGGTGCCATAGTATTTATGGAGAGCGGGCAGAAGAGGATTCCTGTGCAGTATGCAAAGAGGGTTGTTGGAAGGAAGATGTACGGCGGGCAGAGCACCCATCTGCCTCTGAAGGTGAATACATCAGGCGTTATACCGCCGATTTTTGCATCTTCAATAATAATGTTTCCTGCAACCCTGGTTAATTTTGTATCTCATCCTTGGATGAAGACAGTATCAAACAGCCTTATGCCGGGAACGCTTGTATATACACTGCTCTATGTAGTAATGATTTTTTTCTTCTGTTATTTTTATACGGCTATTATTTTTAATCCTGCAGATGTTGCAGAGAATATGAAAAAACATGGTGGATTTATACCGGGCATCAGACCGGGTAAACCTACATCTGAGTTTATTGACAAGATGCTGTCACGGGTTACATTTGGAGGTGCAGCATATTTAGCATTGGTATGTGTTTTGCCTGATTACCTTATAAAATATTTCAATATACCATTTTATTTTGGAGGTACAGGGCTCTTGATTGTTGTTGGAGTGGCAATGGATACCATGGTACAGGTAGAATCGCATTTAGTGATGAGACACTATGAGGGTTTTGTGAAGAAGGGGAGATTGAGGAGCAGAAGGGCATAAAGATGCGGTTAATCTTACTGGGACCACCAGGGGCAGGCAAAGGCACACAAGCAAAATTGATTACAAAAAAATATAATATTCCTCAGGTATCCACGGGGGATATTTTAAGAAAGGCTGTAGCAGATAAAACCCAGCTTGGAATAAAGGCAAAATCATATATGGATGCCGGCGGACTGGTTCCTGACGAGGTTGTTATAGGGATAATTGAGAATAGATTAAAGGAGAGTGACTGTAAATCAGGTTATATACTTGATGGTTTTCCTCGCACAACTGCTCAGGCAGAGGCACTTTCCAAAAATCTGAAAAAGATGTCGGCAGAGATAGACCATGTAATAGATATAGATGTGGATTATGATGAGCTCATAGAGAGGCTGACAGGGAGAAGAACATGCAGGAAATGCGGCGAGGGGTTTCATCTTGTATTCAATCCGACAAAGAAGGAAGGGATATGTGATAAATGCGGCGGGGAACTGCATCAGAGGGATGATGACAGGGAAGAGACAATATATAAAAGATTTAAGGTGTATCAGGATGAGTCAACTCAGTTAAAAAGTTATTACAGTAAAAACGGCAGATTTCACTCTATAAAGGGTACAGGCGGTATTGAGGATATATTTAATAAGGTTATAAGCGTTTTGGAAGCATGATAATCCTGAAATCCCGGCATGAGATAGAGAAGATGAAAATCTCAAACAGGATAGTTGCTGAGGTTTTGGAAGAAGTTGTAAAAAAGATAAAAGTTGGTGTAACAACAATAGAATTGGACAGACTGGCTGAGTCGGTTATTTTGAAGAAGGGTGGTACACCTGCATTTAAAGGTTACAGGGGCTATCCTAATTCGCTCTGTATCTCTGTAAACGAACAGGTAGTGCATGGTATCCCGTCAAACAGAAGATTGAAAGATGGGGATTTGGTCAGTATTGACCTTGGTGTTTACCATAATGGATATTATGGAGATGCTGCGATTACAGTAGGTGCAGGTGAAATAACATATGAGGCAAAAAGGCTTTTGTATACCACTCAAAAGGCACTTTATATAGGAATAGAAAAGACAAAGGCAGGCAACCATCTGTCTGACATATCAAATGCTGTCCAGATGTATGTAGAGGGAGAGGGATTTTCGGTAGTAAGGACATTTGTAGGGCACGGCATAGGAACCTCACTGCATGAAGAGCCTCAGGTTCCAAACTTTGGTGAGGCAGGAAAAGGACCATTGTTAAAGAATGGAATGGTGCTGGCAATAGAGCCTATGGTAAATGCAGGGGTGAGCGATGTTGAGGTCTTGGAAGATGACTGGACGGTTGTTACAGCAGACGGAAGCCTCTCAGCCCACTTTGAGCATACAGTTGCTATTACAGACAACGGGGTGGAGATATTGACGAAAATATAAAATTTAGCCACAGATGGACACAGATAAACACAGATGAAAAATGAAAATAGGTAAAGAAGGTTTTATCTTTGAAAATCTGTGTGAATCTGTGATTTGAAAGGGGTTTTATTTGTTATGGCAAAAGAAGAAGCTATTGAGGTTGAAGGGACGATAATAGAGCCTCTCCCCAATGCAATGTTCAGGGTTGAGCTTGCAAACGGGCATAAGGTCCTGGCACATATATCAGGCAAGATGAGGATGCATTTTATAAAAATTTTAGCGGGTGACAAGGTTAAGGTGGAACTGTCTCCTTATGATTTAACAAGGGGAAGAATAACTTACAGGTTTAAATAGAAGAGGTGGTATATATATGAAAGTCAGGGCATCGGTAAAACCGATTTGTGAAAAGTGTAAGGTTATAAAAAGGAAGGGAGTAATAAGGGTAATTTGCGAAACTCAGAAACATAAGCAAAGACAGGGGTAACGAATTGAGGAGTTGATGAATTGTGAGTTTATGAGTTAACTCCATAACTCCTGAACTCTTTAACTTATTAACTTATTTGGAGGTTTGATGGCAAGAATAGCAGGTATAGATATTCCGAGAGAGAAGAGGATAGAGGTAGCCCTTACCTATATATTTGGTATAGGCAAAACCCTCTCAAATGTTATACTTAAAAAGGCAGAGGTTAATCCCGGCACAAGGGTTAAAAATCTGACTGATAAAGAAGTTGGAAAACTAAGGGCTATTATTGAAAAGGAATACAGGGTAGAAGGTGATTTAAGAAGGGATGTTTCTTTTAGTATTAAAAGATTAATGGATATTAGCTCATATAGGGGATTAAGACATAGGAAAAATCTTCCTGTAAGGGGACAGAGGTCACGAACAAATGCCAGAACAAGAAAAGGTCCGAGAAAGACTGTTGGTGCAAGGAAAAAGGAGGAATAATTAAATGGTAGAGAATACAAAACAGGAAAATCAGGAAAACCAGAAAGAAGAGAAACCTAAAGAAGAAAAGGCTGTCAAGAAAAAGGTAAAAAAGGTAGTTGGTAACGGTGTTGCGCACATTCAGTCTACATTTAATAATACAATTGTAACTATAACAGATTCCACAGGAAATGTTGTTGCATGGTCAAGTGCAGGAACGGCTGGCTTTAAAGGCTCAAGGAAGGGGACTCCATTTGCAGCGCAAATGGCGGCAGAATCTGTAGCTAAAAAGGCATTGGATGCTGGAGTAAAAAAAATAGGTGTTTATGTAAAGGGTCCTGGCGCAGGGAGAGAGGCAGCGATAAGGGCTCTTCAGGCAACAGGGCTTGAAATTGATTTAATAAGGGATGTTACGCCAATCCCTCATAATGGTTGTCGTCCCCCGAAGAGGAGAAGGGTGTAAATATATTTAGGATTTACGATTTAAGATTTGGGATTTTAAATCGTAAATCTAAAATCATAAATTTTTTGTAGGAGGTAAGATTGGCAAGGTATAGGGATTCAGTTTGCAGATTGTGCAGGAGAGAAGGAGAGAAGCTTTTTCTTAAAGGCAGCAGGTGTCTTGGGGATAAGTGCGCTATTGATAAAAGAAATTATGCGCCTGGTCAGCATGGCCAAAGCAGGTCAAAATTATCTGAATATGGCACACAGTTGAGGGAGAAGCAGAAAGGTAAAAGGATATATGGTTTAATGGAGAGGCAGTTTAGAAACTATTTCAGGATTGCTGACAAGAAAAAAGGTATTACAGGAGAGACTCTTTTGCAGTTACTTGAAAGACGGTTGGATAATGTAGTTTACAGGCTTGGTTTTGCTCCTACGAGGAAGCTGTCACGCCAATTGGTGAGGCATAATCATGTTGTGGTGAATAATCGCAAGGTAAATATTCCGTCATATATAGTGAAAAAGGGTGACATTATTGAGGTCAGAGAAAAAAGCCGCAACCTTAAGGTGATAAAGGATTCGTTGAAAGAAACTGAGAAAAAGGGTATTCCAGCGTGGCTCCAGCTAGACTCCCCATTCATGAAATGTGTTGTGATGAATCTACCTACAAGAGAGGAGATAAACATCCCTCTTCAAGAGCACTTGATTGTAGAGCTTTACTCAAAATAACTAACAACTAACAGCTTACAATTTACAACTTGTATTTTGTTGTTAGTTATTGGTTGTAAGTTGTTAGTCATATTTAGGAGGTTTCATGAATATGGTCTGGCAAGGTTTTATTAAACCCAAAAGATTGGAAGCTGATAAAAAGACGCTGACAAATACCTATGGAAAATTTGTTACAGAGCCTTTTGAGAGAGGATTTGCTAAAACAATAGGGAACTCCCTCAGGAGGCATTTATTGTCCTCTATACAGGGTGCAGCGATAACGGCAGTTAAATTTGATGGTGTATATCATGAATTTTCAACAATACCCAAGGTTAGGGAAGATGTATCAGATATAATCCTTAATATAAAGGAGTTGATGATAAAACTCAATGTTGACCAGCCAAAGACTATATTCATCCATGCAGAGGGAAAGGGTGAGGTCAGGGCAAAAGATATAAAGGCAGATGCAGATGTAGAGATATTGAATCCGGAACACCTTATAGCTACGCTTGATAAAGGCGGTAAATTGAACATTGAAATGGTTGTAAAAAAAGGAAGGGGATATATTCCTGCAGAGAGGAATGCAGAAGAGGGGATGCCGATACAAATGATACCGATTGATTCTATATTTTCCCCTGTAAAAAAGGTAAATTATACTGTTGAGAATACAAGGGTTGGACAGTCAACAGATTATGAAAAGTTGATCCTTGAAGTATGGACAAATGGCGCTATAAAACCTGATGATGCAATAGCACATTCTGCAAAGATACTTAAGGACCATCTGCAGATATTTATAAACTTTGAAGAAGAGGTTGAGGTTAAGGGGCCTCAGGTAGATGAAAAGAAACAGAAGATTATTGCAAATTTGAAGAGGAGTGTAGAAGAGTTGGAGCTTTCAGTGAGGTCATACAACTGCCTCAAGAATGAAAATATAAAGACAATAGCCGATTTGGTTCAAAAGACTGACCATGAGATGCTTAAGACAAGAAATTTTGGGAGAAAATCTTTAAACGAGATAAAAGAAATTTTAGCAGAGATGGGCTTGAGCCTTGGAATGAATTTAGATGATTACAAGAGCGAACTTAAATCAGCTGGTGTTTTGAGTTAAAATTAATGGAGATTTGATATGCGTCATTTAAAACAGGGTGTAAAGTTAGGCAGGACGACTTCACATAGGAAGGCATTATTTAGAAATATCGTTACCTCATTACTCCGCTACGAGAAGATAGAGACTACCCTCGCAAAGGCAAAAGAACTAAGGAGGGTAGCAGATAGGATGGTTACGCTCGGCAAAAAAGGGACACTTAGTGCAAGGAGACGTGCAGCTGAATATGTTAAGGATAAAGATATAATAAGAAAATTATTTGATGTTATTGCAAAGAGATATGCAGAGAGAAAAGGTGGGTATACCAGGATATATAAGCTTGGTATCAGAAGGGGAGATGCTTCAAAACTTGCTGTCATTGAGCTTGTGGACAGGGATATATCTGCTGAGCCAAAGAGAAGAACAAGGTATGTTGAAAAGGAAGAGAAGAGTGTAGGGATAAAAGAAAAGACATCAGAGAAAAAGAAGTAAATTTAAGATATTGAAAAGATTTAATCCTGCCAATAGTTTTACCGTTAAGCCGTTAGTCCTTGACTCAAAGGGACAATAGGGCTAAAATTTGACTCAAATAATGCGATCCCCAAATCCAAGGTTTGCACTTGCCATAATGTAGTAGCATGCCATATAATTATTTATTAAAGGATTTTGCATAGTCAGAATAATTGTTTTACTATGGGAAAAATTAAAATATTTTCTGTAATAATTGGAACTTTAATAAACTTATTAATAATTTTTTTAAGTGATAATTGTTTGGCCGAGGTAAAGTCTCAGAACAAAGATGAATCTATAAGAGAGTTGATAATTAGATTGGATAACGAGTATCTTTCCCTTGATGAGACATTAAAAAAGTTTGAAAAAAATATTTGGGATTTTCCCACAACAATTTTAAGTATATCTATCCTGAAACGAAACATTGATATAAAGATAACTTCAATAGAGATTCTTGATAATAACAAATTGTTAGAGGGGCACATTTATACACCTATTGAAAATGAGGCACTTGATTCAGGCGGGCGCCATCAGCTTTATAATAAAGAGATAACAGGGGGAAACCGTATTCTTGGGATAGTATATTTCTGGGCAGAGAAAGATAAACCACAGCAAAGAGGTGAGATGACTATCCCCATTAATATACCAAGAGGTAGGGATATTTATATAGAATTATCTCTTGAAAAAAGGAAAGATAAAATAGAGTTGAGGGTTTCTAAACTTGAATTTAATGAGTAGCTAATATTTTAAGTATAATATTAGATAGTGTTCTATAATGATTTGAAATATAAACTAAAACTTGATTTATAATAACAACACAGAGAAAGACTTAAAAATAAAGACATTTAGATACTGATAAAATGATTAGCACAGGAAAAGAAGTCATAAAAATCATAAATAATCAGTATCCATCTGTGTCAAGAAAGGTTAGTTATTTTCTCTTTCTCTGTCTCTGTATCTCTGTATCTCTGTGGCTTATGTTGTTCTTTCCGCAAATAGCAAGTGCAGAGGATATTCTGTCATCGCTCAAGGCTTCATCTAATAAAGAAATGGAAGAAATTTCTATTTCGTTTAGTGAATATCAGTATCAAAATGCCCTCTATCTTTATCTTACCGGTGATTATTTCTCTTCATCAATATTGAGCAGCAATATCATAAATAGTTCATTATCCAAAATGAAGGATAAGGCAATTCTTCTCCTCAAACAATCAGATATAAACAGATTGTCTAAAATGAGAGAAGATCCAATATTTTCATTTCAATCCTTTCCTAAAGAGGTATCTGAAAGAGTAAGGTTAGTGGATGTTATTTATGAAATGAATGAATATGAGAGGCTGTTTTTAAGTAAGGAGTTGGATAATCTGGGGACTGCAAACTTTTTTGAGGGAATCAGTCTTTTACGGTTGAACAGGTTGGCTGATTCAAAAAGGCTGCTATTAAAGATTACAAAAAATGATAATCTTTATCCCTATGCAAAGATTTCTATTGCCCAGATAGAAATAATGAAACAGAATTATAAAGAGGGAGAGAAGATATTGAGAGATATCCTCAATCATCCTGCCATAGAAAAAGAGAATCTCTCCGATAGAGTTCATATCTTGCTCGGACAGGTTTTATTTGAAATGGGGTCTTACTCAGATTCACTAAATGAGTTTTTAATTATATCCCCCAAAAGTCAATTCTATAATGAATCTGTTGTTGGACAGGCATGGAGCCTTATTAAGCTTGGGTATTTTGAAAGTGCTATTCTAATTCTTAAAGAGATAAAACTTGTCTCTCCATATAGTCAAGAAGAGCAGGAGGTTCAGATAGTTTTAGGTTATTGTTATCTTAAGACAGGTATGATTAAGGAAGCTGTGGAGCATTTTCAATCTTTATCAAATGTTTATTCAGAAACAGAGAGGAGGCTGGAACTGATAATTAGTGATAAAACAATAAGGGGAAAATATGTTTACAATTTTATTGGAAATGATTCAGTATCGGTAAATGATAAGGAGCAATATTACCTCTCAATATTAAGAAGTAAGTCCGATTTAGCTGGCATTATAGAGGAATATAGGCTTCTAAATATACTGAAGAATAGTTTTTTAAGAAAGAAAGATGAGGTTATGAATAGAGAGATTTATATAGATAACACAATAAAATGGATGGAAAATATGCAGAAAACGATAGAAAAAAATATAAAAAATATTAAAAATACCATGCTTGCATTAAATGACAAGGAAAGTAAAAACAAAGAAATAGACTCTTTAAAAGGGGTTG
>DNJG01000123.1 GCA_003489165.1 Nitrospinota bacterium
TCAGGGATATTGAGGATGATGCACGATTGCGGCGTCCTGAAAAGGTTTGTCAGGGAGTTTGAGGATATCTCATTTTTTTCAAACTGCGACCTCTATCACAAATTTACTGTGGATGAGCATACACTTAGAAGTTTGGAGCATTTAGAAGGGCTTTCTATTTCAAATGGAGATGAGATAGAGTTAAAGAAGATTTATAAAAGTATTATCGACAGCACGGCATTAAAAATTGCGACCCTCCTGCATGATATTGGAAAGAGAGATTCACCGGGCCATAGTGAGAGGGGAAGAGAGATTGCAGCTTCTTTATTAAAGAAATGGGGTATGGAAGCTGTCACTGATACAGTGGTGATGCTTATTGGAAATCATCTCATTATGAATCAGATTGCCCTTAGAAGGGACATGCACGATGAAAAGACGATTACAGAATTTTGCAAGAAGGTGGAAGGGATTGAGAATTTGAAGATGCTGTATCTCCTCACCTATGCCGATTTAAGTGCTGTAGGAACTGATATATGGACAAACTGGAAGTCTGCCCTTCTATGGGAATTGTATTTAAAGGCATATGAGTATTTCAGCAAGGGAGAAGATGAGAGAATTTCAGACAGGTCGTTGATAGATAAAAAGCAAAAAGAAATCCTTGCACTGATTGATAATGAATTGGATAGGGACAAGGCTAAAAAACATTTCTCATCCATGCCGGGAAAATATATCCTATCCACATCCCCTGAGAGGATTTTGAGGCATATAAGGCTTGCCGGTGAGTTAGACAGCAAAAAACTCGTTATAAAGTATTTTCAAAATACAGAGGTGGGCTATACAGAGCTGATGGTATGCACTGTGGGCAAGGCTGGGGTCTTTTCAAGGATAGCAGGGACACTTACATCAAAGAATATAAACATACTCGGCGCCCAGATATACACAAGGCTTGATGGTGTTGCAATAGATACACTTCAGGTTTCAACTATAGAAGGAAAATTGATATTGGATGAAGGGATGCTTAAGAGGTTTGAAGATGACCTCCTCCATGTATTGGAAGGGGAGAGGAGCGTAGAGGAGCTTCTTTCAGCAAAACAGAGGCTTAATATTCCACAGGAGAGGGGAGGTTTTAGAACCCCTACAAGGGTAGAGATAGATAATACCCTATCTGATACACATACAATTATAGAAATAATAACGATGGATAGATTAGGTGTCCTGTATGATATAACACGAACACTATTTAATCTTGGATTAAATATATATATTGCAAAAATTTCTACTGAAGGAAGGACAGCAATAGATGTGTTTTATGTAACAGAGATAAATGGAGGGAAGGTTTTAGAGGAGGGCAAATTAGAGGCGGCAAAAAATTCTCTGCTAAAGGCGCTGGCATGAAAAAAAAGGAAAGCAAAAGAGAGATAACCATTAAAGAGACCTCTCATTTGTCCGAGATATTTGGGATAAATGATGAGCATTTGAGGTATATTGAGGATAAATTTAAGGTCAAAATCACTACACGCGGAAACCACATAGGCATTACAGGGGATGATGATCCTGTATTAAGGGTTGAGAGGCTTTTAACCCAGTTGGAATTGCTGATATCTGAAGGGTTTTCTCTTAAAAGCGGAGACTTGAGATTCATAATCAGGCTCTTCCTTGACGATAAAGATGCAGATGTCCGAGAGATATTCTCAGAGAAGATACAGGTTTATACAGAAAAGAGATTTATAACCCCCAAAAGCCTAAGCCAGAAGGAGTATGTATATGCTGTAGAAAAATATGACCTTGTATTCGGCATTGGTCCCGCAGGAACAGGCAAGACCTATCTGGCAATGGCTATGGCTATGTCAGGGCTTATGAAAAAGAAATTTAGCCGCATAATCCTTGCCCGCCCTGCCGTTGAGGCAGGGGAAAAACTTGGTTTTCTGCCGGGAGATTTATACGATAAGATAAACCCGTATTTGAGACCTCTTTATGATGCACTTTATGATATGATGGATTTTGAAAAGGCACAGAAGCTTGTTGAGAAGGGGCTTATTGAAATAGCACCTCTTGCATATATGAGGGGGAGGACTCTCAATGATTCATTTATAATACTTGATGAGGCACAGAATGCCACATCTGAACAGATGAAGATGTTTCTGACAAGGCTTGGGTTTAATTCAAAGGCTGTGATTACAGGCGATATAACACAGGTTGACCTCCCTCATGGAAAGGGTTCAGGACTTGTTGAGGTTCAGAATATATTGAGTGATATTGAGGGGATAAGGTTTATATATTTCTCGGAAAGAGATGTAATCAGGCATGAACTGGTTCAGTCCATAATTAAGGCTTATGAGAGACATGGGACAAAAGCAAGAAACGGGGACAGATGAAAAAAATCGGGAAGATTATTAATTTAAAAAATTTCAGGAAAGGTGAAACGATAGAGAAGCCAGTATCAGGTGTCGCTCCTGAAGGCAAAAATACTATATTTCTTCTGCTGATTGCTATTAGTATGACTGCAGCCATCACCTTTATTTTAGCCCCGACCTTTAAATCTGATTATGCAAACTTAAAAGCAGGTGATATAGCATCAAAGAATATCAGGGCAACAGAAGACCTTCTCATAGAAGATAAAACATCCACGACGAAGATTAAGAAAAGGGCTGAAGAAACCTCGCCTGATGTCTATGACTTTGATACAAAACTGACAAAAGATATTATAAATAGGGTTTCTACTGCCTTTGACCTCATGGCAAAATTCTATAAAGTGAATATTCCAGATATATACGAGATGCTTAAGGCGGAAGAGGAGAAGACAGAAATTGATATGGAGGCATCAGGGAAGGGCAAAAAGAGGTTAAGCAGAGAAATGGCCTTCAGGTTGAATAAATTTGAAAGCTCTGAAGAATTCAGGGCAAAGGAGCTGGAGTTTCAGGCTATTCTGAAGACAGAGCTTTCTGACAAGAGTTTTAAGGCATTGAGATGGCATCATTATAAAAAGGAAATAAAGGACAATATTAACAGCTTTATCTCCCAGATAATGGAGATAGGTGTTGTTGGGAGTATGGAATTTGTAAACATGGACAAAGGGATACTCTTAAGAGAGATAGGGGCTGACACAGAGAGAGTGCTATCCGATGCCAATTCCATTATTGATATAAGACAGGCTAATGAGCTCTTACAAAGGCTTGTAGAGGAGAATATACCCGCCGAACACAAATCTCTACAGGGTGTTATCAGCTATATATGCCAAAAATTAATTCAGCCAAATCTAACATTCAATAAAAATGAGACAGAAAAGAGAAGGGCAGAGGCGGTGGAGAGGGAAAAACCTGTTTTCTACCAGATAAAAAAGGGCGAGATGATAATAAGAGAAGGCGGGAGGGTTATGGAAGAGCATCTCTTAAAATTAGAAGCGCTAAGCTCAAAGCAGGTAAGTGCGAGCTCAGTCATGGCAATAGCGGGACACTCAATGCTTGTATTTCTCTTCCTGTATCTATTTTGGATATATCTTAAAAGATTTAAACACTCGTTGACATTTGACAGGCAGAGCCTCCTTCTCCTCGGACTTATACTTATATTAAATATTACAGGGGCAAAACTCTTTATAACTATATTTAATGCTATAGGCTACACAGGGTCAATAGAGGTTTCATCTTATATATATGCCGTTCCATTTGCAGTTGGTTCTATGCTTGTTGCAATATTATTTGAAGTGGATATTGCATTGATATTTTCACTTTTAAATTCATTTTTAATAGGATTTTTGATAAAGGATGGTTTTTCATATTCACTTGTATCATTGGCAGGGGGTTTAATTACAGCCTATAGGGCAAATCAATACAAAAAGAGGTCTTTTATATTAAAGACCGGACTTATGGTTAGCATTGCCAATGCAGTTACAATAATCCCGCTGGATTTGATAAATAACACACTAATCTCTAAGACAGGTTTTTATGATGTGGTATTCGGGCTCATAGGAGGGGTCATTGTTGCAATAATTGTATCAGGCGCCCTCCCATTGATAGAGTCCATATTCCATGTTACATCTGACATAAAGCTCCTTGAGTTGTCTGATTTGAATCACCCTCTCCTCTCTGAGCTTGTAGTTCAGGCACCGGGGACATACCATCACAGCATAATTGTCGGCAATCTTGCAGAGGATGCAGCAGAGGCAATAGGGGCAAATCCCCTCTTTGCAAGAGTAGCGTCTTATTTCCACGATATAGGCAAGATGAAGAAGCCCGAATATTTCATAGAAAACCAGCATGGCAATATCAATAAGCATGATGGACTTGCACCGAGCATGAGCAGCCTTATTCTTATATCTCATATAAAAGACGGAGTAGACCTTGCAAAATCGCACAGATTAATCCCAAAGATAATAGATATAATAAAAGAGCATCATGGGACAGGTCTGATTACATATTTTTATAACAAGGCAAAAGAAATGGAGGACCCTTCCCTCCGTGCGGTAAGGGAAGAAGATTTCAGATACTCTGGCCCTAAGCCAAACACAAAGGAATCTGCAATAGTATTACTTGCGGATTCAGTTGAGGCGGCGTCAAGAACACTTGATGAGCCTACGCCATCCCGGCTAAGAGGGCTTGTCCAGAAGATAATAGATGATAAATTCATAGACGGACAGTTAGACCACAGCAATCTGACATTAAACGACCTTCACAAGATAACAAATAGTTTTGTTAGGATATTGACAGGCATATTCCATTACAGGATTGAGTATCCTGAAATAGATAGTGATAAAGAAGAGAGGACAGGGCTACATGCAAGTAATGATTCAGAACCACAGCCGCACAAAGATAGACCGACAGAGAGTAAAAAGGCGGGTTAGCCATATATTTAAAAAACTTGGCTATTTGAAAAGTGAGATTAGTATCCTCTTCATTGATGATATAGAGATGAGGGTTTTGAATAAGAGATATAGAGGAAAGGATAAGACAACCGATGTCCTCTCATTTTCCCAGATAGATGGATATAAAAACTCCAAACTCCGAACTCTGAACACCGAACTTCTTCTTGGTGATGTTGTAATATCCGTTGAGACAGCTAAAAGACAGGCAAAAGAGAGGGGGCACTCTTTTAACAGAGAGGTATTAATTCTTTTGACACATGGCATACTTCATCTCCTTGGCTACGACCATGAAGGTGATAGAAAAAAGGCAGTGGAGATGAGAAGAAAGGAAAAAGAGTTAATGAGTTTAGGAGTTTCGGAGTTAGGGAGTTAAAGTCCATCCCCACTCTCCAACTCCTTAACTTTTTGACTCCTCAACTTATATATGAAAACACTCTGGGCGCCGTGGAGAATCAGCTACCTTGATACTCCACAAGATAATAACTGTATCTTCTGCGATAAGCCGAAGGATACCAAAGATAAGGAAAATTTTATCCTCTACAGGGGTAAATTATCATTTGTCATGATGAATCTATACCCCTATAACAATGGTCATTTGATGGTTTCACCCTACAAACATATTCCATCAATAACAAAATTAGAGAGTGAAGACCTCTTTGACCTTCTTAAGGTGACGCAGATTTCTACACAGATTCTTGAAAATGTATTCAATCCCGGCGGTTTTAATATAGGAATGAATATCGGGAAATCAGGCGGTGCAGGTTTTGCAGACCATGTGCATATACATATAGTTCCACGATGGAGTGGCGATACCAATTTTATGCCTGTCCTGTCTGAAACAAAGGTAATGCCCGAACACCTGAATTCAACTTACGAAAAACTCCTGCCATCATTTAAGGATATTAAACCTAAATAGAAATTATCTGTCGACAGGCTGTGTGAAAAGTCTCTAAATGTCACCCTGAACTGGTTTCAGGGTCTCGTAATCAAACATCTCCCACATCTCAACCTCAAGTGCATAAGAAATAAGCACATTTCTTAGAGGAGAGAGTTCTCTGGATTCAATATTAAAAGTTCTTCGGCTTTAGCAATATTACAAAGCCTTTGGTCGGAGGAAACAAATGTCAGACCAGCTAATGGAATGTTTAATGCTACCGCCAACTGAATACTATCAATAGGCTTCATATACCGTTTTATAATAAAGCTCTCAGCCTTAATAATATCTATAGATGTAATATCTAAAATCTAATACCAAGAGTATTTATATCCCGATAAAAGAACGAGCGTTGAAGGTAAAACTGTTCTTCTGTAGTGATTTTATCAATCTCAGATAATCTTTTAAGGTTTGAGACAACCTCAATGATAGTTAGAGACGAAATAAAGACTGGCTCGTTAGTATCTTCAAGTATCTGGCAAACAAGGTCTGTGCCTTGTTCAGGCTGGTATCTCTTAAAAAGAGCACTTGTATCAATAAAAAATGGCATCCCCTATCGCCCTTCCCTTTCTTCAATAACCCTTTTAGAAAGAGAAATGCCAATATTTGATAAGCTCTGCTGTATATCCTTTAAAGAAATATTCACTCGTGGCTGTTTCTTGAGATATTTATGGAGTTTTGAACTCACATATGTCTGGACTAAAGTTTTTTCAGCAACTTTTGGCATGGTTATAAACCACCTCCTACTCAATCAAGTCTATCAAAGGGAAAGGAAAAAGTCAAAATAGCCCTCTTTCACCTCACCACTGCCCGTAAAAGCTTTACAGCCATACGCAGTTTATCCTCGTCTAACTCCTTCAAAAACCTGCCCATAGTTTCCCTTAATTCCTTCAGACTGACCTCATGCCCAAAATCAAAAATCTCTCACATCTTGACAGAAACAAGAATCAGCGTTATTATATAAAAAATACAATAGGCACACATTCATGAAGTTTTTTGACTGGAATGATGAAAAGAATAAGATGCTCAAAAAAGTGCGGGGTGTATCATTTGAACAGGTTGAATTGGCAATTGCATCAGGAGATTTGGTTGACCGAATAAAACATCCAAATCCGTCAAAATATCCAAATCAAAAAGTTTTTCTGGTAAAGATTGAAGATTATATCTATTCAGTGCCGTATGTTGAGGATAACGAAAGAATATTTTTAAAAACAATAATACCAAACAGTAAGGCAACAAAGAAGCATTTAGGAGGTAAAAAATGAAAAAGGCAGCATATATGAATAAAGATGAGAGGAAATTGG
>DNJG01000005.1 GCA_003489165.1 Nitrospinota bacterium
TGTCAAGGTATATGAGAATGGTTTGCAGATTGGCAGAGAATATAAGGTATATGACGAATGGGTGCAAAAGAATCTGGAAAGGCTTACCGCTATAAGACCCGTACTCTATAAAAGGGGATTTGTATTGAAAGATATAAAACCTATTTTTATATATCCGGAACCTGTAATGATGGAGGCAGGTTATGCTGAACAGAGATACAGCAAGAATTAAACAGGATATTAGCAAATTATATATCCGCAGATTCTGCAAATTACCGCAGATTGAAACAAAATATTTTTTTAAAAACCCTGTGAAAATCTGCGGAATCTGTGGTTTAACAATATTTTTATTCTTATCAGGATGTGTAACTAATCAAAACAAAGGATATTCACTGAAAAATAAAATTAGTTCTGAGGCAAAAGCAAAAACTCATGATGATGATGAAAAACAGAAGAAGGCAATAGTACTTTTTAATAATGGATTCCAGCTTATAAATAATGACCCTATAAGTGCAAATGCACTTTATCTTGAGGGGATAACACTCATGCCGGAAAGATGGGAGGCTTATTATAATTTAGGGATTACTTATATGAAGCTTTATAACAATGAGAGGGCAATAAAGGAATTCTCTAATGCACTAAAATACAACGCACCGCAATCCAAGGTGTATAATGCTATTGGAATAACATATCAATCTATGGGAAGAAACGGAGATGCAATTAAGTATTTTAAGAGAGCGGTATCTATAGAAAAGTCTCCTGCTGTAATGATGAATATTGCAAATATTTATCAGGATACGGGACAGACAGAGGAAGCAATAAAATACTATCATCAGATAGAGGATGCAGATATTTTAAATCTGCCTCTTCATGTCAATATAGGTATTTTGAAATATAAAGCAAACGATTTTAAAAGCGCCAGAGATGAATTTAATCAGGCACTAACCAAAGAAGGGGAAAATATACAGATACTATATTATCAGGCACAGACCCTTTTAATGCTTGGAGAATATGAGAATGCCTTAAATGTTTATCAGAAGATAATAGCTAAAAATCCTGCCGAATTTGAGTCTTATAAAAACATGGGGATAATATATGAGATTTATCTTGGAGATATGGTTAAGGCATATGAGAATTATACTGCGTATATAGAGAACGGAGGAGGAAAGACTAAGGATGTAGAATCGTGGATAGAGGTGGTAAAGGCAAAAATGGTAAAGAAGGAGGGTCAATGATATGAAGAAGCAAGGGGCAAGAGGTCTGTTCTCTGTCTTCTGTCTTCTGTCTTCTGTCTTCTGTCTGACGGTCACCCCTGTATATGCTGCGAATAAACCGATAACAAGGGGGGATGAGCCTGCAGTAGTTGAGCATGTCATAAAGGTAGAGGGGAGCGTTGAAAAGCCGAGGGTTATTTTTATTGTTCCAAGGTCTAAATTATGGAGAGATGATATTTTTAGAAAGAGTTTTATTGTGGATATATTAAGGCCTATATATCCAAAACTTTCAATAAATGAGGAGGGTTCTGACAGGAATTTAAGGAGGTAAATTCTATGGAGATATTAGCAGGTTTTTTTAAGGATGGCGGGTTGTTCATGTATTTTATACTCGTAGTTTCTATTGTTGGTGCGGCAATAATGATAGAGAGAGGGGTTGTCCTGATATACAAATATAATGTAAACGGAAGGGCACTCTGGGACAGGGTCAGCAAATTTATAGAAGAAGGGGATGTTGATAAGGCAAAAGTTTTATGCAACGGCTCAAGTGTCCCGCTTTTTAGGATTTTAAACGCAGGGTTGCTTGCCTCAAATAACTCTGAAAAAGAGGTTCAAAATAGAATTGATGAGGTTGCACTAGAGATTATTCCATCAATTGATAAAAGGGTTGCCTATCTTGCCACACTTGCCAATATTGCAACACTCTTAGGTCTTCTTGGAACCATTCAGGGGCTTATACAGGCGTTTTCTGCTGTTGCAAGTGCAGATCCTTCCCAAAAGGCGGCGCTCCTTGCCGGGGGTATTTCAATAGCCTTATATACCACAGCCTTCGGCCTCATAGTGGCAATCCCAATGCTTATAATGTATACAATACTTCAGGCAAAGGCACATAAGATTATAGACGAGATAGATGAATTTTCTGTAAAACTAATAAATATATTGAGGAGGAAAAGTGGCATACAGGCCAAGTAAAAGGAGACGTCATTCAGTTCTGTCAGAGGATATTAACCTTACTCCCATCCTTAATATCTTCATGATAATCATTCCATTCCTTCTGCTGACTGCTGTATTTGCAAAGACATCTATCATTGATATCTATCTGCCTCAGGAAGGGCGGGAGGCTAAGGATAATATGTCCTCACAAGCTCTACAAATTCTTACTGTGAAGGTAACGGAGATAGGGTTTGAGCTTGATGGTATAGGTAATGGGATATTAATACCAAGAATAGGCAAAAATTTAAACTTTAAACAGCTTACAACCGAGCTTATAAAACTTAAAGATAAAAATCCTGATAAAGAAGAGGTGGTTCTTTTGTTTGACCCGAATACACCTTACGACTTGATAGTAAATATAATGGATACTACGAGAGAAGCAACAGAGATAATTGAGGGGAAAAGCGTAAAAAGGCCGCTCTTTCCACTTGTATCACTCGGGGAGAATAGTTAAAAATATGCCATTTTCACCGTCTAAGAAAAAGAAGAGGAGGTCAAGACTTACAGTTGCAACACTGACCCTTACCTCCATGATGGATATGTTTACAATAATCCTCCTTTTTCTGCTAAAAAGTTATTCTGCAGAGGGGGATATTCTGACAGCTGACCCAAAACTTAAACTCCCTGTTTCTACATCCAAAGAGCCGCCGAAGATGAGGTTGATTCTTCAGGTTACCCCTGAAGATATAATGGTTGATGGCGTAAAGGTGGCAGAGGTGGGGAAGGATATGGATAATAAAGAACTTCTTATAAAGCCCTTGCTTGACAAGTTGAATGAAAATCGGGCAAAGACGGAATTTATTTCAAAGAGTAATCCCTCACTAAAATTCAAGGGAGAGGTTTTAATACAGGGGAATAAAGATATACCATTTTTTCTTCTTGAAAAGGTCATGTATACATCTGGGCAGGCAGGTTACAGCAGCATATCGCTTGCGGTTATATCCCGTGAATAAAAAGAAGGTTTTTTTTATATCTATTCATAAAAAAGGTAAGGGATATTACGAGATTATACCCAAAAGACATCTTACCATTGGAAACTACCCTGACTGTGATATCTTGGACTCCGTCGCAGGTCTTCCCGAAAGACATCAATTGCTTAAAAAAGCAGGAGGAAGATATTATATTAGAATACCTCCAGGGATTGATGGGATTATTACAAACGAAAATAAATCGCTCTCTTTGAAGGATGTTGTAGAATTTGATTTATTAAAAAAGAGAAGTGATTGCTATCTCTTTCCGCTTCCCAAAAAAGGTGAATGCCGATTAACAATAGGAGAGCATACACTAATCTTTGGCTATAAGAACAGAGCTATTTCAGAAAGAAAACCTGATAAAATAGATAGCTCTTTGAAGAAATCTTTTATAGGCAGAGAAAATTATTCCTTTTTTTTAATCCTTTTTTTTTCTCTGATTATTCATTTTTCAGCAGTCGGTTATCTTAATTCTTTAGAAATAAAAAAAGAGAAGCCGATAGATGCTATTAATAAGATACCTCAGAGATTTGCAAAGCTCATACTTCAACCGCCTCAAAAGAAGGTTTTAAATACTGCTGTAAATAAACTTCCAATAGAAAAAAAAGAAGAAAAAATTGAAGATAAAAAAGAAGAGGAAACAAAAAAGAAAGATGACAAAGAGGTAAAGCCATTAGAGGAGATTAAGGAGGTTGAAACTGCAGAAAAAGTTAAGGAAAAGATACAGAATCAGGAAAACTATGAGAAGGAAATTGCTATGCTCAATCCTCCGGAGAAACTTACAGCTAACAGAGAGGCAGTTAGAGAAAAAGTAAAAACCAAAGGGCTTTTAGGGGTCATAATGGCAAAGGCAACCCCAGATGAAATCTCAAGTGATGCCGTATTCAGGGATGTTGATAAATTAGTAAAAGGCATTGAAAAGGAGAGAGGTGATAAGGAGACAGAAGATTTACTTAAAATAAGGTCAGGTAAGATTGATGATTTATCAAAAAAAATCACTGAAAATTCATTTAAAATCAAATATAGGGATACGAATGAAATAATAGCTGAAAAAAAAGAAATCCTAAAGGAAGATTTAAATAGGAATAAGGAAAATTTTTCTCCCGATGCCAGGAAGAGAAATGAGGCAGAGGTTTATAAAACAGTTAACACATATGTAGGGGGACTTAAATATCTATACAATAATGAACTAAGAAAAAATCCCTTATTAAAAGGAAAAGTAACGGTAAAAATTGTTATCTCTCAGGATGGTAAGATTGTTAAGTCTGAGGTTGTTTCATCCACACTTGGCTCGCCTGAATTAGAAGAGGCAATTATTAATCGGATATATAGGTGGCGTTTTCCTGAACTGAATGGTGTTGATGATTTTACAATAGATTATACATTTGACTTTGCTCCTGTTGGCTGAAAAATAAAGACATATTAATCCGCAGATTTTCATAAACTTCTAAAAAATATTTTTACAAAAAATGGAAGAAATTACAAGGTCAAATCATTGCAATTTTATGATACCGATGTGTTATAATATCCAATATCTTCTTGGCGGCGTAGCTCAGTTGGTTAGAGCGGAGGTCTCATAAGCCTCATGTCCGGGGTTCGAATCCCTGCGCCGCCACCATAATATTTAGCCACAGATTTATACAGATTTTCACACATAAAAAATAAGGGGATGTACAGGATAATCAGGATTTTTATTTATCCCCTTCATCCTGTATCTCTGTTAGACAAGGTGCCAAAAATAAAATCACATTTTTCCTGTCAGTCTTGCGGTTATCAATCAACAAAGTGGATGGGCAGGTGTCCTGAATGCGGAGAGTGGAATACATTTGTAGAAGAGAGAGAAAATGCAGAAGATAAAACAAGATGGTCGGGAGAAGAAAGGGGTGCAGTAAAACCCATTCCTATTTCTGAAATAGAGAGCTGCTATGAAAAGAAGCTGATTTCAGGAATTGCTGAGTTTGACAGGGTTTTGGGCGGGGGGATTGTGCCCGGCTCTCTAATCCTCATTGGCGGCGATCCGGGTATTGGAAAATCGACCCTCCTCTTGCAAGCTTCTGCTAAAGTAAGTAAAGATGCTGGTGTAGTCCTTTATATATCAGGGGAGGAATCGGGGAGTCAGATAAGATTAAGGAGTGACAGGCTCGGCAGTTTTTCAGACAGACTCCTCATACTTTCAGAGACATGCCTTGAAGATATTATCCCGCATATTGAAAAGGTAAATCCCTCACTTATTGTAGTAGATTCCATTCAAACCATCTATACCACACAACTCCAATCTGCACCGGGGAGCATAAGTCAGGTAAGAGAGGTCTCGTTTCAGTTAATGCAAATCTCAAAAAAAATCGGTATAGCTACATTTCTTATCGGGCATGTTACTAAAGATGGGGCGATTGCGGGCCCAAGGGTTCTTGAGCATATGGTTGATACTGTCCTTTATTTTGAAGGTGACAGGGGGCATACATTCAGGGTCTTAAGGGCGATAAAAAATAGATTCGGTTCAGTAAATGAGATAGGTGTGTTTGAGATGAAGAATAACGGGCTTGAGGAGGTGACAAATCCATCCGAATTGTTCCTCTCCGAGATGCCAAGTAATATTTCAGGTTCAGTCGTTGTATCCAGTATAGAAGGGACAAGGCCTATCCTGGTAGAACTTCAGGCACTTGTAAGCTATTCAAACCTTAATATGCCAAGACGAATGGCAACAGGTGTTGACCCTAACAGGGTATCACTTTTGATTGCCATACTTGAGAAGAGGGTCGGACTTCACCTGCAGGGCGAGGATATTTTTGTAAATGTAGCGGGTGGTGTAAGGATTGATGAGCCTGCTGTTGACCTTGGAATTATATCTGCAATAGCATCAAGTTTTAAGGATAAGCCCGTTGATGCAAAGACAGTAGTAGTGGGAGAGGTTGGTTTGGCAGGGGAGGTAAGGGGAGTCACTCATATAGATAAAAGATTAAGTGAGGCATCAAAACTGGGTTTTACCCGCTGCATAATTCCAAAGATTAAAAGGGATATTTTAAGAGATATAAAGATAGAAACAATAGAGGTGTCATCAGTTGGAGAGGCATTGGAGGTTTTGCTTTGACTAAAATAATATTTTATGATATTATATTTTATCGGCAAGGAGTGTAAAAATTCCTTGCCGTTGGCTATTTTAACAACTAAAACAAAGGAGGCTTGATGTTTAAAAAAGGGGAAAAGGTTATGTACCCTGCCCACGGTATAGGTGTTATAGATGAGATTGAGCAAAAAACAATCGTGGGAAAGAAAAGATTGTTTTATATAATAAGGATTTTGGAAAATGGAGTAACGGTAATGACACCGGTGGATAATGTAGATAAGGTAGGTTTGAGGGGATTGTCTGATAAGAAAGAGATAAATAAGGCATTAAAGATACTCCGTCAAGAGGTTTCGTTAAGCTTAAATGAAAATTGGAATAGAAGGCAGAAGGGATATTTCAACAAGATAAAGACAGGTTTTTTGTTTGATGTGGCTGAGGTATATAGAGATTTATATCTATTACAGATGGAGAAGGAGCTTTCATTTGGCGAAAGAAAGATGATGGATAATGCAAGGTTTCTTATTGTCAGTGAGATAGCAGAGGCAAAGGGGATAGAGGTGAAAAAGGCTGAAAAGATTGTTGAAAAGGCTGTCTGTTGATAAAGGATTTAAGATAACGAAAGGTGGTGATGTAGTAAGGAAAGGAGGTGAAAATTATGATGATAATCAGAGGGTTGCTTCTGATTATGTTTGCATCTATCGGCGGTGCAATAGGGTTATTGGCAGGCAAGGGAACTGAGGCAGGTATAGCTGGACTTATAATTGGGGCAATTATTTCATTTGTTATTATTATACTTGAGAACCGTCTCAGGGAACTGCCGGCAAAGGTTATAATCGGCGGTGCAATAGGGGCTTTAGCCGGACTCGTCGCAGCAAATCTTTTTATCTATTCTCTGTCAAGTCCATTCATAGGCATTGAATCAACTCTCCTAATTAATGTCTTAATCAAAACATTCTTTGGATATCTCGGCTTGGTTATTGGTGCTGAAAAGGCAGTGATCTTTGATTTATCCCATTATAGGGCAATTATAAGGGGAAATAAATCAGGTGAGCAAAATATAAAGATATTGGATACCAGCGTTATCATTGACGGGAGGATTGCGGATATCTGTGAGACAGGTTTTTTGGAGGGGCGGATTATAATTCCGCAGTTCATTCTTAAGGAGCTCCAGCAAATCGCAGATTCATCGGATTCAATGAAGAGAAACCGCGGCAGGAGGGGGCTTGATATCCTTCAGAGGATTCAGAAGAATTCAGACCTTGATATAAAGATTGTTGATGACGATTTTCCCAAGATTAGGGAAGTGGATGGAAAGCTTGTAGCACTCTGCCAGAAGATTGGCGGGAAGGTAGTTACAAATGATTTTAACTTGAATAAGGTAGCCGAGCTTCAGGGGGTTCCTGTGCTAAATATAAATCAATTGGCAAATGCTGTTAAGCCGGTAGTGCTGCCTGGCGAGATAATAAGTGTTTATATTCTCAAGGAGGGCAAGGAATATAATCAGGGGATTGGTTATTTGGATGACGGGACGATGATTGTGGTTGATAATGCCCGCAGGGAGATTGGAAAGAGTGTAGAGGTAGTCGTAAGCAGTGTCCTTCAGACAACTGCAGGGCGGATGATATTCACAAAACTAAAAGAGGATGTAGAAAGGGAAGAGATTTACAGCGTATCGCGATAGAGCAAGTTATATTTTTTTGAGAGTTTTTCGGTTTGTCTCTATTGTTTTCTCTATGTCCCTGTCTGAATGCGATAGAGATACAAAGCCTGCTTCAAACTGGGAGGGGGCTAAATATATGCCCCCTTTCAGCATCATGGAGAAGTATTTAGAGAACCTATTTGTATCTGAAGTCTTTGCTGTTGCGTAGTCTATTACCTCTGTATCTGTGAAGAACATAGAGAACATTGAGCCTACCCTTGCTGAATAGACAGGGATTCCGGACTCTTTAGCCCCATCTTCCATTCCTTTACATAATTTTTCAGAAATCTTATTTAATTTATTATAGACACCTGTCTTGGATAATATTTTAAGGGTTTCTATGCCGGCAGTCATAGCAAGGGGATTTCCTGATAGTGTGCCTGCCTGATATACTGGTCCGGCAGGTGCTACCATCTCCATAATCTCCTTCTTACCGCCGTAAGCGCCAACAGGAAGCCCTCCTCCGATAATCTTACCAAGGCAAGTAAGGTCTGCCCTTATATTGTATAACTCCTGTGCGCCGCCGTATGCGATTCTGAACCCTGTCATTACCTCATCAAATATAAGGACGATTCCATATTTTTTTGTAACCTCTCTCAATCTCTGCAGAAAACCATCTTTTGGAGGGACGACACCAATATTTCCTATTACTGGTTCAAGTATTATACAGGCAATTTTTTCACCTTCTTTTTTCAGGACACTCTTTACTCTCTCTATATTATTAAATGGAAGTGTGATTGTATTCTTTGCAAAATCATGAGGAACACCGGGGCTGTCGGGAAGCCCTAATGTTGCGGCACCTGAACCTGCCTTGACCAGAAGGCTGTCCACATGCCCATGATAACACCCTTCAAATTTTATTATTTTATTCCTCTTTGTATATGCCCTCGCAAGCCTTATGGCACTCATTGTCGCCTCTGTCCCCGAATTTACCATTCTGACCATTTCTATAGAGGGGAATGCCTTTATTACCATCTCTGCCAGTTGAACCTCTGATTCAGTAGGTGCACCATAACTTGTACCATTGACAATAGCCTTCTTAAGTGCTGACACTACCTTTGGATTTGAGTGTCCGACAATCATTGGACCCCATGACCCTACATAGTCTATATATTCATTGCCATCTGCATCATAGATTTTTGAACCTGAGGCTTTTTTGATAAATAAAGGTTCGCCGCCGACAGACTTAAATGCCCTGACAGGGCTGTTGACGCCGCCGGGAATCAATTTCTTTGCCTTTTTGAATAACTCCTTTGATTTTTTATTTCTCATTTCAGGTATTTCCCTATAATCAATTCCAAATCTTTCTTTGTCTTTTTTGGAATCTTATTTTTGGCAGTCAAAATTGCATTTTGCAGGGCATTCTTACATGAGCATTTTCTCTCAGTATCTATTTTTGATACAGCATTCTTGATTATCTTCTGGGCGGTGGTTACATTCTTATGTAGTATCTCAAGTATTGCCTCTACTGTTACATCCTCCTCTGCCTCATGCCAGCAGTCATAGTCAGTGGCGAGTGCAATTGTTGCATAACATATCTCGGCCTCCCTTGCCAGTTTTGCCTCAGTGACATTTGTCATTCCTATAACATCTACCCCCCACTTACGGTAAGTTAATGACTCTGCCCGTGTGGAAAACTGTGGACCCTCAATACATATATACACTCCGCCTTTATGCATTGTAGCAGATGAATCAAGCCCTGCCTGATAGAGGATATTATGGAGGTCATCACACACAGGGTCTGCAAATGCTACATGACCTACAATGCCGTTTCCAAAAAATGTACTGATACGTCTCTTTGTCATGTCAATAAACTGGTCTGGCACAACTATATTACCCGGTGCAATCTCCTCCTTCATACTTCCTACAGCACTCACCGATAGAATCCACTCCACTCCAAGTTTTTTCATCCCGTATATGTTTGCCCTGAAGTTAAGCTCTGTAGGCAGTATCCTGTGTCCTCTCCCATGACGCGGTAAAAAGACCATCTCTCTGTTGTTCAGAGTCCCAAGTATATACTCATCCGAAGGTTCTCCAAAAGGGGTCTTCACCTTTACTGATTTTAAATTCTTTAAATCAGCCATCTCATAGAGACCACTGCCTCCAATAACACCAATTTTCTTTGATTTCATGCTACTATTTTTTCTCCTTTCTCTACAAACTTTCTTAATTTTAAATTTTTTACTTATGAATTAGTATTTCAGCAATCTGGACAGCGTTTAGTGCCGCACCCTTTCTCAGATTGTCAGAGACTATCCACATATTTATGCCGTTATCTATTGACTCGTCTTCTCTTATCCTTCCGACAAACACCTCGTCCCTTCCAGCGGCATTAATTGCCAGAGGATAAATAGAATTTTTTGGGTCATCTACCACCTCAACACCCGGGGCTTTTGATAGAAGCTCCCTTACTTTGTCTCCGGTTATCTTCTTATTGGTTTCAATGTTTACAGATTCAGAGTGTGCTGCAAAGACAGGAACCCTTACAGTTGTAGCTGTAACCTTTATAGAATCATCTCCCATTATCTTCTTTGTTTCATTTGCCATCTTCATCTCTTCCTTTGTATAACCATTATCAAGGAATATATCTATCTGTGGAATGCAGTTGAAGGCTATCTGATGAGGATAGACACTTACAGTAACCTCTTTAAGGCTGAATAAATCTCTCGTCTGCTGCTCAAGTTCAGATATTGCCTTTTTACCTGTGCCTGAGACGGCCTGATAGGTAGATACCACAATTCTCTTTATTTGAACAGCATCATGGATAGGTTTCAGGGCAACCACCATCTGGATGGTAGAGCAGTTTGGGTTTGCAATTATCCCTTTATGTTTTTTGATGGCATGACTGTTTACCTCCGGCACAACAAGAGGGACATCTGGCTCCATCCTGAATGCACTACTGTTGTCTATTACTACAGCCCCTGATTTAACTGCAATAGGTGCAAACTCAAGACTTCTTGATGCACCTGCAGAAAAGAGGGCAATATCTACGCCTTTAAAAGAGTCCTTTGATAGTTTATTTACCTTTACTTTTTTTCCTTTGAACTCTATCTGTTTTCCTTCTGACCTTTCAGAAGCTAATAATCTTAAATCACCTACAGGGAAGTTTCTCTCCTCCAGTATGGAAACCATTTCATTTCCTACAGCCCCCGTGGCACCAACAACCGCCACTGTATATTTATCTTTCATCCTGTTAGATCTCCTTTTAAGCGATTTTTTTTGGTGCCTCTATAAAATTTACTTTTTAGAACATAGGTGTAGATCCAATTAGGCCTAACTGGGTTCATGATATTTCTCCTTCTTTTCGATTCATAAAAGTATATCCAAAGCATCCTGCCAAATCAAGAGAAAAGACGGTTTCAAATCCCCGCTAAAGCGGGATTTGGGTAACAGAAAAATCCCAAAAAAACCTTGTTTGTTCCTTGACCAAAAAACTCTTGACTGTATAATTTTCTATGGTATATTGCCCTCATGATATTTATGTCATTCCTGCGAAAGCAGGAATCCATTTACTTACTCCTCTGCTTACTCCTTTTAGGAGGTTGTTCCTCTGCCCCTAAAAAGACCGCACAAGTCCAAATCATAGAATCAGGACTCTACCGCAATTACCAAAGCGAAGAATTACTCAATCCCCTCAAAAAAACAGATGTAATATACACACAGGACACACAAGCAGTCATGTGGGTAAAACTAAAAGACATAGAAGGGAATCATACATTAAGATGGGACTGGATTTCCCCTGACAAAAATGTCTATTTCAAGACACAAGACTTTGAAATCAACCTTGATTCCAGAAAGCACAATCTCAACACATCAGTCCATAGAATCGGCATAAGAGGAGAAAAGGCAGAAAAACTCACAGGAGAATGGCAGGTCAATGTATATCTTGACAACTATCTCATAGCCTCAAGACACTTTAACCTCCTTTCTGGCATAGGAGACATAGACTCATACATAACAAAAGGTCCAGAAATCAGAATAAAACAGGACAAAACAAAATGGGCTATCCTCATAGGAATAGAGAAATATAGAAATACCACACCAGCAACATACTCCTCCCATGATGCAACTCTCATGAAAGAATATCTAAACAAATTCGCAGGAATCCCTGAAGAAAACATCTTTCTAATGACAGATGACAAAGCAACAAAAAGTGAACTTGAGATGCTCATGCAGGACAGAATAAAAAAGCTCGTAAAAGAAGGAGATAGCCTATATTTCTACTACGCAGGACACGGAATACCAGATGTAGGAGACCAGACCCCCTATATCCTCCCATCAGACGGCAACCCGGATAACCCAAGAATGAGCGGTTATCCACTTGAAAGACTATACAAAGACCTGACAGACCTCAAGGCAAAGAATATCTATCTATTCATAGATGCCTGTTTTTCGGGTATGAGCGGCAGAGAACAGAAAGATACAATGCTATTGGCAGGCCGTCCCGGCACACTCATAGTCAAAGACCCGGTCATAGCATCAGAAAAAATCGTCCTGCTTGCCGCATCAAGAGAGAACCAAATCAGCAACTTCTACAAAGAAGAGGAGCATGGACTATTTACCTACTATCTCCTAAAGGGGATGATAGGAGAAGCAGATATAAATCAGGACAGAAAAATCAACATAGAAGAACTCTACAACTATATATCAAACAATGTTGAATCAACCTCAAGAAGGCTCTTTGGGATGAACCGCTATCAAGTGCCAGTCCTTAAACCAAGCCCTGTAGGAAGGGAGATAAATCCCATACTCATAAATCTGGAATAGAAGGAAATTATAAACCACAGGTGCGGAGAAAAAAAATAATGGGACACAGATTTTCACAGATACACACAGATAAGAATTCAATTTTTTATCCTAAAAATCTGTGTTTATCTGTGTCCAAAATTAGTCTTTTTTTTATTTATTTCTCCGTGTCTCTGTGTCTCTGTGGCAAATTAGCCTTTGCCTCTGACTGTAACTGGGTAGAGGCGACAGGTGAAGCAGCAGTAGAAAATATCACCCCTGATGAAGCAAGACAGACAGCAATCAACAGAGCAAGAATATCAGCAATAGAAAGCAAAACAGGTGTAAGGGTTCACGGCTCTACTATGGTTAAAGACTATCAATTATTAGCTGATATGGTTCAAACACTCTCTCAAGGATATATCATAGATGAAAAGATTATCAAATGGGAGCAGGAGTTATTTCAGGAAAGTCAGGATAAAGCCCCTCTAACAACCTACAAAGTAAAATTAAGCGCCTGTGTAGCAGGAGTAGGAGAGAAAGACCCATATTTTAAAATAGATGCAAAACTAAACAAACCTGTATTTATAGAAGGTGATGAGGCAGAAATAACAATAAAAGCGAACCGCAACTCATACATAAACATATTCAATCTCACAGCAGATGACAGAGTAAGCCTCATAGCCCCATCAGTAACCTTGCCGATTATCCCTGTTAAAGCGAATAAAGAATTTAAGTTTCCGCCCGAAGGATTTGGATTACTGATGAGCGTCATCAAGGATAAAAAGAGGAGTTCGGAATGTTTCATCATAGTAGCAACCAAAGAGCCTTATGACTTTATTGGAATGAATAAGAAGACAGAGGGATTAACAGTCCCCGAATTTTACAGAAACATTATAAAAATCCCCTCCAATGCAAAAGCAGAGGAGATGCTGGTATATGAAGTAGTAGCGAAGTGAAAAATAAACGAAGAATTCGTCAAGGGAGGTAAAAACATGACCAAAATACTCTCAATCGTCTTAACAATAACCGTATTTCTACTATTCACTCAGACCACTTTTGCAGGAGATAAAATCACTCCATACTCACCGGAGACAAAACAGACCCCTGCCATTGAAGAAGTGAAAGAAGAAAAGGGCGGAGTCAGTTGGCTCTGGATAATATTAGGAGTTGTTGCAGTTGGCGGAGGAGTAGCTGTTGCAGCAGGTGGTGGCAGTAGTTCAAGCAACAGTAGTGGTAGTACAGGAGGGACTTCAGGGACAGTAACAGTGGGCTATTAATATGAAACACTATTTACGCTATACAACATTATTCCTTATTGCTCTTGTCCTCTCCTGTGGCAGTGGAGATACACCAGTAGGGCAGGGCGTAGGGCAAGACTTTAGCCTTGCGGACAGCGGCGGCATCGCCCCAAAGATTCAATGGGATTACCGTAATCCCTTTAATTCCCCCTTATCAAAGGGGGGTGAGGGGGGATTTGAGAGAATCCTTCACAAAGCCCCCCTTGGTGTTTATAAAGTAAGGGCGACACTTCTTGACACAAATAATAACCCTGTCTCAGGATTTCAGACAACAAAAGATGTAGCCCCTGGGGATTCAGGCACAATAACATTTACCAGTGTCCCTGCCGGCACATACAATGCAAAACTTGAAGGACTTGACTCAACAGGCACAGATGTCCTTTACACAGGTCAGACAAACGGCATTGGTGTTACTGCCAATCAAGTTGCAGAGCCGTCAGTCATAGCAAGATACACAAGAGCAGACAATGCCTCACCCGGAAGCTCAGGTCATAGTCCGGCAAATGGAACAGCAAATATCCCTGCAAACACAAAAATTAGTGTTCAAGTATCAGATAATGACGCAGGAGTAGATGCAACATCCATTGTCCTTACAGTAAACAATGAAAATGTAACATCAAAAAGCTCAATAATAGGCACATCAGATAACTACACAGTTCTATACACACCATCAACTAACCTAAGCGGGACAGTAACAGTAACCCTAAGGGCATCAGACTTAGCCAATCCAGCAAACTCTATGACAACAGAGACATGGAGTTTCACAATATCATCAAGCGGAACAACAGACACAACAGCACCTGCAAGCCCATCCATAAGTTTTGGCAGCGCCACAACATCATCACAACTTGCTACAGCTACAATATCAGCCACTGATGACACAGGGGTAACAGGGTATTATCTGTCCGAATCAAGCACAACACCATCAATCACATCAAGTGGCTGGACTTCAGTAACATCAACCACATCATACAATGCAAATGTAAACTGGACATTAAGCAGTGGAAATGGCACAAAGACAGTATATGTGTGGTTCAAAGACGCAGTAGGGAATATATCAGCCTCTGCAAATACATCAATAACCTTAAATCAGACAGATACAACTGCCCCAACAGCACCATCAATCTCAATCAACAGCGGCTCATCATCAACCACAACAACATCAGTAACATTAACCTTATCAGCATCGGATGATGTAGGAGTAACAGGATACTATGTATCGGAATCAACTATTACCCCGTCATTAACATCAGCCAATTGGGTATCGGTTACATCGGCAGCGAGTTATTCAGCGACTGCGGCATTCACATTAAGCGGCGGAAGTGTTGGAGATAACACGAAGACAGTATATGTATGGTTTAAAGATTCTGCAGGGAATATATCTGCCTCTGCAAGCGATTCAATCACCCTGACTATCTCCGACTCAACCGCCCCATCCAGTCCATCTATTTCAATAGATAGCGGCGCATCATCAACCACAAGCACATCAGTAACATTAACATTATC
>DNJG01000046.1:0-6527 GCA_003489165.1 Nitrospinota bacterium
TTACTTCAAAGGAGTTATTGGAGAAAGATTTTACCAATGCATTGTTCGGCAGGTTTGAGAAGAATATAGAAATATACAGAAAGGTGGCAAATATACTGCGGGATAAAGAAGGGAAAATACTGCTTAACGACGGAAACTGCTATCAGATTGTTTATCTCATGGGAAAGCCGGAGAAATTCATTCTCCCCTATCAATACGAATTTATGCCTGCCTTATCTAACCCTGCCCTCTTTGTGAATTATGTTGTAGCTGTAAAGGATAGAAACAGCGATGTCCTCTTTCAGCAGTTTGAGGATGGAATAAAAGGTTTTTATCCAATATTTGATGAGGGAAAGATAATAATATGGGAAAAAACATAATAAAAAAGATTCTTCATGTTAAGCAAGAGAAGGTCATTTTATATCTCCTTTAACCCTCCTTTAACCTACTTTTCTTCCTTATTTTATGCTATTATGTAATATTGTGTCTAATTTTTATCAACATTCATACACGATAAATCAAAATTTTTATCACACAAAGCATATTAACAAAAAATCTGTGGTATATAAGGTTCTTGTTGTTCTTGTTTTTCTTCTCTTCCCCTCGTTCGTTCATGCCGTAGAAAAGGTTGTCTCCTTAGAAGACCTTGGACATGCAAAGGATGTATACCTTTCCGGAACAAATCCGGAATTTAGCCTGTATCTCTCAAACTATAGAGGGCTGAAGACAGCAAAAGCGCAGATGCAGTTAAGATTATCTCATGTCCTGGACAAGAAAAGCACAGTCACCGTGCTTGTGAACGATGTCCCTCTTTTTACGAAAAGTGTCGAACAGATAGGACACGAGCCTACACTATCGTTTGGAATAAAGTTATCGTCATCAGATTATGTAAAAGTTGCAGTGCGCGGCTCGCTCTTCATTACAGGAGACATCTGTCATGATATTCCAACGGGAAACCTCTGGATGGTTGTATCAAACAAAAGCAGGTTTATCATGGAAAATACTTTTATAAGCGACAATATATCCAGTTATTTTAAAAATTACGATGCGGATTTTAATATTGTCCTTGACAATGAAAAGGTCAGTCTCTCTGCAATACCTCTCATTTACTATATAAATAAATTGAATTACTGGAAAAATATCAATATCTCTATAATCAATACGCCTATTGAAGGCATGAGAAATATCATTGTAGGAAATTACGACAGGGATATAGAGATAAGAGACGGAAATCTCTTTGTGTCCGGGAACGGAATACAGATGCTTAAAAAATCCCTGATGAATTTATATATAACCTCCTCTCTGCGCAATTCTCTGATAAATACAGAGGAAGCCAATAGGACAAAGGAGCTTAGTCTTGCCAATGCAGGCATACAAGGCATTACCATGACGGGGATTGGCGATTTATCCTTTAATGTTCCTATAAGATATTCCTTTTTCTCGGGTATTCCGAGAAATCTGAACCTGAAGCTCATGCTGAATCATACCCCAATCCCTGAAGGCGACAAGGCTTTTTTAAAAATCTTTCTAAATGGTGTTTTGATAAAGGCGGAACAACTCTCCGGTGGGGGAAATATTACTTCTTACACAGTCAAAATCCCTGAGGAATTTTTGAAGGGCTACAATAATGATCTCAATATAGTCGTCTCCTATTTTATCAACAGGGGGGACTGTAAAGGAAGTATTCCCAGCATGACAGTCTCTATGCTGGATTCATCCTACTTTTACTATGACGATGTATCCAGAAAAAAAATCAACACTGTAACGGATGTAATGGGGAGCATGTCGGGTAAGGTGCTTGTAATGATTGATGACCATAATATGCTTAATTTTGGAATCTACCTTATGGATATTCTTGGAAGGTTTAACAGGGATATAGAAAACATAGATATTATCCAGACAAATTATAAAAAGGAGAAAATGGCGGGTTATGATTTTGTCATTCTATTGGCTAATCCTATAAATGTACAGGGATCCAACATGCCGTTAAATTTGAAACAGGGAAGATTCTCTATCGTAAACCCCCTTACACAAAAGGAGGTATTCAACCTTGAGCAGAGAAAAAATCTGCATGCTGATGAAATAATCAGTTCAGAATATGCCGACAGTTTCGGAATTCTTCAAACCTTTGACGAGGGGGATTCAAAAATACTTATGCTCTCTTACTATAATGATATAAATAAGCTGTCATTTCTCGAAGATATTAAAAAAGAAGATATAAACAAAATGCTTGGAAATGTAGTTGTATTCAACCGGGATATAGCGAGCTATGAGATAGGGGAAAAATACAGGGTAATATACAAAGATGTTAAGACGTTAGGGTATTACTGGAATAAATTTAAACTGGTTATAGTTTTGGTCATAGGTCTTATTGTTATGGCATTCCTTTACCTTATTAATAAAAAACTGGTTAGGGGATAGGAAAATATAAAGAAGTGTCAGTAAATAGTGTCAGTGTAAGCAAAAAAATTGGAGATATACTCCTTGACCTTGGCTATATAACCCTGCCACAGCTGCATGAAGCCCTTGAGTATCAAAAAAATACGAAAGGAAGAATAGGATGGATACTCGTTGCTCTTGGATTTATAAACAGGATTCAACTCTATGAATGCCTTGCCCTCCATTATGGACTTGAATTCAGAAAAGATACGGGAAATATGGAAAGTGAGATAGATAAACCACTCCTCTCTGATATAAAACATGAAGAGGTGATAGAATATCAGACACTCCCTTACAGAAAGGAAAAGGATAGCATAATAGTATTGACCGCCTATCCCAACAACGACGCTTCCCTCTCTTTTTTTAAAAATAGATTTAAGGTCACCGAGATATGTCAGGTAGTGATAACCGATTTGGATTTGACAAAAATTACGGAGGCTTTATACAGAGATGCAATTTTGGATAAATCTATATACGGGCTCTTTTACAGAAAACCGGAGGAATCGGCTTACTCTGTATTTTCAAAAAAACAGGTTATTTTTTCAGGAGTTATTTCTCTCTTAATCCTTTACTGGCTTTATTTTGGGGTCATCTCCTTCCTTATTTTTTTTAATTTTATTGTGCAGGCGTTCTATACAATTTCCGTCCTCTTCAAGCTGATAGTCAGTCTGGCAGGGATTAAAAGCGAGATAGAAAAACCTGTAACAGATGATGAAGTTAAGTCTTTAAAGAATGATGAGATGCCTGTATATACCGTGCTTGTGCCTGCTTATAAGGAGCCGGAGGTTATAGGAATATTGATGGACGCCTTAAAAAAAATGAACTATCCCCAGAATAAGCTGGACATTATACTCCTTCTTGAAGAAGATGACAGGGAGACCTTTGAGGCTGCAAAAAACAATAAACCTCCGGGCAACTGGAGGTTTTTAATCGTTCCTTCCAGCCAGCCCAAGACAAAACCGAAGGCATGCAACTACGGTCTCTTTTTTTCAAGGGGGAAGTATCTGGTAATATACGATGCCGAAGATATCCCAGAGCCTGACCAGCTTAAAAAGGCTGTAGTTGCATTTAAAAAAGGCGGCAAAGATTATATCTGCTATCAGGGGTCGCTTAACTATTTTAATAAGGACGAAAATACCCTGACAAAATTATTTACACTGGAATATTCTTACTGGTATGACTACCTCTTGCATGGACTTGACAGACTTAAATTGGTCATTCCTCTGGGAGGCACAAGCAATCACTTTGATGCAGAGAAGCTGAAGGAGCTTGGCGGATGGGACCCTTTTAATACAACTGAGGATGCAGATTTAGGAGTAAGGGCTTATGCCAAAGGATATAGAATCGGTGTTGTAAATACGACAACCTTTGAAGAGGCAAATAGCAGACTCGGAAATTTTATACGGCAGAGGTCAAGGTGGATAAAGGGTTATATGCAGACATGGCTTGTTTATTCAAGACATCCTATAAAACTTATTAGGGTTATCGGATTTAAAGGATGGGTATCCTTTAACTTTTTTATAGGAGGCACTCCCTTTGCATCTCTGGTAAATCCTATAACATGGTCTGTCTTTTTCGTATGGCTCTTGACAAAGACAAAACTTGTAGAGCCCATATTTCCGCCGGAAGTCCTCTATCTATCTTTGTTTAATCTCCTCTTTGGAAATTTTTTAGGCATATATCTCAATATGGTTGCCGTATTTAAGAGAAAATATTACACTCTTATCCCATTTGCATTTTTGAATCCATTTTACTGGTTTTTACAGTCCATTGCCTCATATAAATCATTATGGCAGCTCTTTAATAAGCCCTTTTACTGGGAAAAAACACAGCATGGGATTACAAAACATAGATTTGGTAATGCATGAACAAGAACCTGATAAGCCACAGAGACGCAGAGGCACAGAGAAAAACATATCTTTTTATAATTCTCAGTGTCTCCGTACCCCTGTGGCTGATAATTTTTTATAGTAATGTTTATGCAAGTGCGTGGATGCAGACAGAAGGGGATTCCTTGATTGCCACCGGCACAAGCTATTCTATTGCCGACAGTTTCTGGAAAAGGGACGGCAAGCTGGCGCAATATTCCACCAGACATAAGCAAGGAGTTTATTATTTATACGGCGAGTATGGATATTCTTATTACTACAACATATTTGCCTCCACAGGGTGGACATACAGCGACAGCGGCACAAGCACAGACAGCGGGGTTGATGATGTCAAGATTGGAATAAGGGGGAGGCTTAATCTGTTTCGCAACGGCAGGACATGGGAGATTGCCGCTATTTTGCCGACAAGAAAATGGTATTTATCCGATTATCGTCCTGGCCAAGGTAAATATGGGCTGGAGGCAGGAATTTTTTATCGCTTCCGTCCAAATCCCTACGAAAATCCATTTGCCGAGTATCCTCACAGCATATGGGGCGGCGGCTTGGGCACAACACTGCGGAGCGGAGGGGTAGGTGGTGAAGTGTGGGGATATGGCAATTGGCAGAAGAAGCTGTTCAGTCCATTATGGAAGATAGAAATCAAATTGTCCGCCCTCTCGTCCTTCGCAGGAGCCGAAGCAGGGAGTGTTGATATTTATGGACCAAATGACAGTTTTCATTACGACCAGATTTCTTCGGACATCTCCTTGAGCTATAGTTTGAGCAGGACAACTGGCATCAATTTAAGCTACAAGCAGGATTTATGGGGCAGGAATATCAATAAAAACGAAACTGTGCATGCTGGAATATATACGACATGGAAGAAATAATAAGATTCTGGAACACGAATTTCACGAATATACAAATGGCACGAATAAAGACTAAAATTAAAACTTCGATTTTTTCTATTAGTAGTTATTCATGTAATTCGTTCATTCGTGTTATTCGTGTTCAGGTTTTGTTCTTTGGGTTGACTGTAGGGGGGCTGCAAGCAGAGGCATCGGAGATTCAGTTTAAGACCCTTGAGCTTGAAATGGACTCGAGGGATGCAGAGGTGTTGTTCCGCAAGGAGCCTTATGATACATCCAGTTTTCCAGTTGCTGTAGTGGATGAGGGTAAACGGATTCATGGTCGCGTTGAGGTGATAGGGCAATTTTCCCGCAACTTTTTGAAGAAGTCCATTCTTATAAAGCTTGATGAGGGACAAAAATGGCAGGGAAATAAAAAAATATCACTTAAATCCATGTCCACCGACCTTTCCTATATGCGTGAATGGCTGACATGGAACCTGATTTCTTCTCTTGGCATGGTCTCCCCAAGGGTGGAATATTATCGTCTGAATATTAACAAACAATTTATCGGCTTTTTTCTGTTTATCGAATGGATTGATACATCTATGTTTGACCGACTTGGGCTCGGTAAGGATGGCGAGTTCTATAATACTAACGATGAAACTTATTGCGGTGATATGAGTCCCGATAATCAAAACCGTCTGCAAGAATGCTGGGCTAAGCTGTCTCCAAAAGATAAGGATTATACATCGCTAAAGAAGCTGATTGAGGGTATAAACGAAACACCAGTTGAGGATTTTGACAAATTTTTGACAAAACATTTTGATGTTGATTCTGTAATCAACTGGCTCGTGGTAAATACTATTATAAGTAATGGCGATACTTATAATAAAAATTATTTTCTGTATTTCAGCAAGAAGACAGGCAAGTGGGTCGTTATCCCATGGGATTTTGATTTGAGCTTTGGACGCAATGCCGACCCTGTCTTGCCATTTCCGCGTAATATTTTAAACGATAATTATACATATTTCTACCCGCCTGAACTGGGCAGTCCCAACCCTCTAAAAGAAAAGACCTTAAAGAATAAGCAGTTATTTAATGCGTTCAAAAATCGTATCAGCCATGTCTTTGGGATAACAATGGAAAGAGAGTCTCAAGGCTTTTTTGAGAAATTATTTATTAAAGATAAACCATTGGGCGGTTTTGCCTGGTTCAGACCTGATGAGTTTCAGAGCCGTGTTACTGCGTTGGAGAATATTGTCGGCAGAGATTTAACCAAAGAGCGCTATCCGGGTTCAAAAGGTGAACCCTTTGAACAACAGGTGGAGGCTTTGCAACTGTATAATCAATGGCGTTATGTCCTCCTAAAAAAATTGATATTTGATCCCAC
>DNJG01000046.1:6669-8016 GCA_003489165.1 Nitrospinota bacterium
GATACCATCCTAAAAGTCAATATGCAGCTTGATTATCTGCAAGAGAGTTCCCTGCATCATGAGATTGGGGAGCAAATAACAGATGAGAGGGGGCTGTCGCTGTGGGTTATGCAGAATTATAAATGGCGCAAGCTTAAGACCAGTATAAACACACTTGCAAATGTATTAAAGACTGAGGCGTTAGAATTGACTTCATCTGATTTATTACGCTTTATCGCATGCGAGGAGTAAAGGATTGGAGATTGAAAATTGAAAAAATAATCCTTCTTAATAGTCAATTTTCAATATTCAATTCTTAAACATATGGGGCATCTCTTCTTCATCAAATTCATGGGCTGGATATGGACACTGCGGCTGCCTTTAACAGTGTTGTTCTCAGCTTATGTAGTAAAAGAGTTATGGCTGCTGCGTAAACATGAACGTTGGCATGCTGTGCTGATGTTCAGTTACTTCTTCCTTATAATTTCTACCTACTGGATTATAAAGCCCATCAAGAAGGCGCTCCTTGTCGGATACTATCAGGCAGCAGGACTGACAGTGTTGGGACTTCATCTCAATGCCGCTCAGCTTGAGCTGGTGGCAAAGGAGATTAACATGTTCATTGCCCTAATAGCAGCGTTATTCTTTGCCAAAATTGCCTCCCATTTTAAAAGAGAGAGATTAGCCCTCTTAATCATCGCATTTTTTTTATTTGGCTTTACCCTCTTTGCCCTACTGCTTTCCAATACTGAGCCTTTAACCATCTGGCTCTTCTATTTATACGGAGACCTCTTTGTTACACTAATGGTCGCCAGCTTTTTTGCCTTTCTTAACGATAGCGGGGATGTTTACACAGCTTATCGGGTTTACGGATTAATTGTGCTTGGTGGTGTAATGGGAGGTTTCTTTGGAAGTGCCGTAGTTGCCGGCTATGCAGGAAAATTTGAGCCGCCTCTTGCATCAATAATCTGCTCAGGATTGCTGATTGTAATTGCCATAATCGTCTGGCGGCTCGGCAAATCGGTCAAGCTGCTATTTCCGACAGAGCCGTCAGAAACTACAACGGCATGCGGATATAAGACATTACTATATGGATTACGAGACATCATAGGCTCTCCCTATCTGCTTGGCATTGCATCTATTGTAGGGTTATATGAAATAGTTTCCTCAATCATGGATTATCAGTTTACCTCTACGGTGCTGCATTTTGTTTCCGGTGAACAACTTAAGGTATATTTTGCCAGTGTTTATTCTTTCACTAACTTTATATCTCTTATGCTTCAGCTTTTTCTTACCCGTTTAATAATGACCCACATTGGAGTTGACATAGCATTATTGTTTCTGCCGGTTACCGCTATAGCAGGGGAG
>DNJG01000112.1 GCA_003489165.1 Nitrospinota bacterium
TCCGAGATTTGCAGGTGATAAACTGCCAGACAGCCGTGCAGGCGATATAGTCAGTATTGCCGACAAGATAGATACAATTATTGGCTGTTTTGGTGTTGGACTCATTCCTACCGGTTCAGAAGACCCTTACGCATTAAGAAGACAAACCCTTGCTATTGCTAACATAATTTTAGGGAAAAGCTATCAGATTTCTGTATCAGATTTAATAGATAGGGCTATGGATATAGCTGGACAGAAAATAGAAAGGGGTAGGGGAGAGGTGAAAAATGAGGTTATAGATTTCTTTAAATCAAGACTCAAAAATCAATTAGTATCAGACGGTTTTTCCTACGATGTTGTGGATGCAGTTTTTTCTGCAAGATTTAATGACATACTTGACGCTGTTAATAAGGTAAAGGCTTTGTCAGAGCTTAAAACATTGGAATATTTTGAGCCATTGGCTATTGCATTTAAAAGGGCGGCAAATATCATAAAAGAAAATAAATATGGCAGCCCTGACCCTGCCTTGCTCAAGGAGGATACAGAGAAAGAATTGTATGATAGTTTTAATAGTATCAAAAACGATGTGGAAAAATTGGTTAAGGAAAAGAGGTATCTTGATGCCATGAAAAAGATAGCCGAGATAAGAAGCTCGGTAGATAAGTTTTTTGATAAGGTTATGGTCATGGTTGAAGATAAATCTTTACGGGAAAATAGATTAAATCTCTTAAGTAATATATCAAAGCTATATGGCGAACTTGCTGATTTTACAAAGATAATTATAGTTAAATGAATATATAGTGATTAAGTCTTAAAACCTTCTAATCAATCCTGCCTATTTGTTTTTTTGTTTTAATTCCTTTTGTCTTGCTGCCTCAGATAGAATTATTGGTGTATTTAAAATATAAAATAATGCTTGACAATTATTTTCATATAGATTATATTAACTATCAAATAAGAATAATTCTAAATTAGATATGAAAAAGATAATCGCAAAATACAGAAAAAGAGATTTCAAGCTCACGCCTCAGAGACTGGCAATTTTGAAGTATCTGGACGGAAATACAAGCCACCCAACTGCTGATGATATATTTACCAATATCAAAAAGGCTTATCCGACAGTATCCTTTGCTACTGTTTATAATACACTTCAGGCATTAAAGGAGAAGGGAGAGATTCTTGAAGTTACAATTGACTATGAGAAGAGGCATTACGACCCCAATACCGCTCCGCATCACCATATTATATGCACAGAATGTAACAAGATAAGTGATGTATTTAAAGATTATTCTGATTCATTGATGCTTCCAAATGAGATATTGAAAGAATTTAAAACTATTGGAAACCACATAGATTTTTATGGTATTTGCAAGGAATGTCAGAAGGAAAGGGGGGATTAATAATAAAAAACTGAAATATTAACATTACTCAAATGAGAAAGGAGGATTTTACTATGGATACATATAAGATTGGACAGGTTATTCAGAATTTTGAAATGGATGTCTATGACCCTATTAAGAGGGATTTTGGCAGGATAAGTTTTGATGAGGTAAAGGGAAAAAAGCAGTGGTTGATTCTATTTTTCTATCCGGCAGATTTTACATTTATTTGCCCGACCGAGCTTAAAGACCTTGCAGATAAGNNGTTGTTTCTGTAAGTACGGATACAAAATATTCTCATCTTGCATGGCAGCAGTCTGAAAGACTCTTGCAGGATGTCAAGTATCTGATGGGTGCTGACCCTACAGGGACTGTTTCAAGACTTTTTGGTGTATATGACGAGGCAACAGGCCTTGCACTAAGGGGGACTTTTATAATTAATCCTGAAGGAAAGCTTGTAGCGTCAGAGGTTAATTTTTATAATGTAGGAAGAAATGTATCTGAGCTTTTGAGAAAGGTTGAAGCTAATATTTATGTATCAAAGCATTCGGATGAGGTGTGTCCTGCAAACTGGTCGGAGGGAAAGAAGACTCTTAAACCATCTGCCAAGATGGTAGGAAAGGTTTATGAATCTGTTTAGACAAAAAATATATAAGGAGGAAAGGGATTATGAATTTCGCAAATGTACTGGAGATTATTTATGAATAGATTATTTAGAGTATTGATTCCTTTTTTAGCTGTGGTTATATCTATTACAAGTATAGGATTTGCAGAGAATTTATCTGAGTGGAAACTCCCTCCTGTTCCTGTTCCGAAGGATAATCCTCAATCAAAAGATAAGATTGCTTTAGGCCACCAGCTTGTATTTGATATCCGTTTGTCAAAAGGTGATTCTATCAGCTGTGCACATTGTCATGTGCCTGTAGCAGGCGGCGGTGGACCGACTCCGAGGGCATTTGGTCATGGCGGTGAGCTTGGAAGGTGGGCACCTTCATGGATCAATTCAGCATTCTATACCTCTCTTTTCTGGGATGGGAGGGCATCATCGTTGGAGGAGCAGACGGGTGCGCTTCCGGGTAAAATGGGACCAATTACAGCCCCTCCTGAAATGGGGGCAAAGATAGAGGATGTTGTGGTAAAACTCAATTCAATTCCTGAATATAAGAGACAGTTCAATCGGGTCTTTGGGACTGATGCAACGTCTGAAAATATTGCAAAGGCAATAGCATCCTTTGAGAGAACCATCATAGCCTATGATTCCCCGTTTCAGAGATATGTAAATGGAGACAAAAAGGCTATAAGCCCTGCGGCAAAAAGAGGGTTTGAACTATTCAAAGGAAAGGCAGCCTGTGTAACATGCCATACTCCTCCTAACCTCAGTGATAATATGTTTCATAATATAGGTGTCCCGCAGGTAGGTCCTTTAAAGGAGGATTTGGGGAGATATGAGGTGACAAAAGATAATGCTGATAAAGGCAAATTTAAAACACCAACCCTTTATAATTCAGCCTCTCTATCCTTTCAAATGCATGATGGGGCTTTTAGAAGCCTTGAGGAGGTTGTTGAACATTATAATAAAGGTGGTAACCCCAATGCCACAAATCAGGATTCTTTAATATTTTCATTGAATCTTACATCTGCTGAAAAAGATGACCTGATTGCCTTTTTGAGGAGTCTGACAGATAAAAGGCTGGATGGAATTAAACCTCCAAAGCTGCCTTAAGAGTAAAATCAAGGGAGGGTAATAGGGGAAAATCAGGCATTCTCAGAATTTTCTCTGTTGTCAACAGAGGTAAGCCTCTATTTATATTTTAATTGAGTTCTATCTTTTTCCAGATGTCCTTTCCTATGCTGATAAATATCCCAATCAATCTTAAGTTATTATTTTTACAAATGATTAATATCTTCTCTCTGTAATGACTATTAAATTTTAGTCCAAAGCCGCATTCAGATGTGATAGTGCGTGGCTTTATAACAGTCTTAAAATCTATATTTTCAGATTTCAAGATTTTTTCCGCCCTCAATGTCTCATGGGTGCTTATAAATAAGGCTATATTCTCTTCTATCATGTGTGAAAATATATACAACGAAGTCCTCAAAATCAAGTGAATAAAACAAACTTGCTAAATTATTTCAAAGAAGATACCATGTATCATTACCGATTGGATGCCGAATAAGATATTAAAATATAAGGTATGAGAACGCAGAAGAAAGAGGACAAAAGTCAGACAACAGACAAGAATAATGTCTATCCTCTGTTTTCTGTCCTCTGTCTTCTGTCTTCTGTTTTTTTCTTTATTGCAGGATGTGGTGGCCCATTAAAGCAGCTCAATGTAAGTTCGTATGAATTTTACCGCTCCCCTCAGGTGAATAAAATAGACGGAAATCGTATAGGTTTTCTTACAACCGCACTTTCAAGGGTGAGTGGTCTTGGAGAATACAAGGTTACAATCTCAGATATAATAGAAAAGGCATTTCAAAAAGAAAAGCCTAAGATAAATATCATCTCATCAAGAGAGACTATCAATAGCATTAATACTGCTGACCTCACAGATATCTATTCAAAGATGTTAGACTATTATGATACTACAGGAATTTTAAAAAAAGACTATCTGTGGAAAGTTGGAGATGCATTGAAAGTCAGGCATATCATCCAGCCCAAGCTTTTATCATTTACAGAATCAGTTTCTTCAAGATTCTCATTCTTCGGATTATCAATAGTCTCAACAAGAGAGACCACTGTAAAGATATCGCTTCAATTATGGGATACTGTTACAGGAAATGTTATATGGGAAGGTTCAGGACAGGCGACTGTTGCTATTGAATCAATGAGGGCGAAGCCTGTAACTTTTGAAGAGGTAGCAGAGGCCGCAAGTTTAAGCGTAGTCAAAAAATTTCCTTTTTGATTTTTTTCTATTTAATTTGGCAGCCATTTTTACTGCCTCAATCATGCTTGAGGGGTCGGCAAGATTTTTTCCAGTAATGTCATAGGCAGTTCCGTGGTCAACTGATGTGCGGATGAATGGTAAGCCGAGAGTTATATTTACTGCCTTTCCAAATGATTTCATCTTTATTGGGATGAGCCCCTGGTCATGATACATGACCACAATTGCATCAAACTTTGATATTTTTGCAGGTGTAAAAAGCGTATCGGCTGGAAATGGCCCTTGAACCTTTATGCCTTCTGCTCTTGCATCATTAATTGCAGGCATGATTTTCTTTATCTCCTCATTGCCAAATATACCACCTTCCCCCCCATGTGGATTAAGTGCAGAAACTCCTATCCTTGGATTTAAAAACCCCCACGACTTTAAAGAAGAGTTTGTAAGCTTTATAGTCTTAAGGATTTTTTTTCTGCTTATCAGACGGCTTACATTTTTTATAGCTGTGTGTGTTGTTACAAGCACAACCTTTATATCTTTACCGGCAAGCATCATGGCATAATCTTTTGTATTTGTAAGTTTTGCAAGCATCTCTGTATGACCGGGATATTTATATCCCGCCATGTGTATTGCTTCTTTGCTTATTGGTGCTGTAACAATTGCATCAACACTTTTATGGAGAGCCAGATTCACCGCAGCATCTATATATTTTACTGTAGCCTTACCTCCTGAACGGGATGGTTTGCCAGCCGTAAATCTCTCTGGAATATTTTTTAAATCAATTATGCCGATATTTGAGGGGATGGGAGGGATGTTAAGAGAATCAGCAGTTTTTTTTAAAAATTTTTTATCACCTATTATTATGGGGATACTGCATCTAAAAATCTCTCGTTTTTTTAATGCCTTAAGGATAATTTCAGGACCTATTCCTGCAGGGTCACCCATCGTAATGGCAATAACAGGCAGTTTTTTCATCACTTTCAGGCAACAGCCTTTTTAAATGTGCAATCTTTATTTCCACACATAATTTCTATATCTCCACCTCTTNNATTACTACAGCTATAAAATATTTTCCCTTTCTTTGTCCTCCTCTCTACAAGGAATCCATTGCACCCATCCTGAGGGCATAATATGCCAAGGCTTATAGGTTTCGTGAATTTGCATTCAGGATATTTAGTGCAGGCAAGAAATTTTCCATATCTTCCAATCTTGAGCTGTAATGGTGCGCTGCATTTTTCACACTTCTCGTTTGTAATTTCAGGTAATTTCTCAGTGACGCCCTCTTTTTCATTATCACCTTTAACGGGACGTGTGCTTTTACAGTTAGGATAATCTGAACACGCAAGAAATCTGCCGAATCTGCCCCATTTAATAACCATATTTTTGCCGCATTTATCACAGAGTTCATCTGTAATCTCAATCTCTTTTTTTATATCCCTCATCATTGTCTCAGCCTTTGAAAGGTCTGAAGAAAATGGCTTATAAAAATCATTGAGTGCATCAATCCATCCCTTTTTCCCTTCTTCAATCTGGTCAAGCTCTTCTTCCATATTTGCAGTGAATTTAACATCCAATATCTTTGGGAAATTTTCTACAAGGAGGTCTGATATCAATGACCCAAGGAGGGTAGGGTGGAGTCTCCTCTCTTTAATTTCAACATAGTCCCTTTGAAGTATTGTGCTGATTATTGCTGCATAGGTGCTTGGCCTTCCAATCCCTTTCTCCTCTAATTCTTTTATCAGATTTGCCTCTGTGTATCTTGGAGGTGGCTGTGTAAAATGCTGTTCAGGTGTTATATTTATCAGCTCAGGCATATCTCCTGTTTTTAATGGAGGCAATATACCTTCTTTTTCACCCTGCTCTGATTCGGAGGATACTTCAATTGTTTCCTCATATACCTTTAAAAAACCAGGAAACCTTACAACAGAACCCGTAGCCCTGAAGAGATATTTTTTTGCCTCTATATCAACTGAGGTTGAATCAAGGATCGCAGGATTCATCTGACAGGCAACAAACCTGTTCCATATAAGCTCATAGAGATTAGCCGCATCCTTTTCAAGATATTTTCTTATATAGGATGGCTCTCTTAATACCGATGTAGGTCTGATAGCCTCATGTGCCTCCTGTGCGGTTTTTTTGCTCTTATAAAAATTTGGCTTGTCAGGCAGGAAATCACTTCCGTATCTGCTCGCGATAAAATTTCGTGCCTCATTTACTGCCTCAGATGACAGATTGAATGAATCTGTTCTCATGTAGGTTATTAATCCAACCTGCCCCTCATCTCCTATCTGAAGCCCTTCGTAGAGTTTTTGGGCTATCATCATGGTCTTTTTTGCAGAGAACCTGAGTTTTCGTGATGCCTCCTGCTGAAGTGTGCTTGTTATGAATGGAGGAACAGGATTCTTTTTCTTTTCCTTCTTCTGGACATTGATGATTTTATATGATGCACCTTCCAAATCGGAGAGGATAGACTTTGCCTCAGATTCATTTTTTATCTCAGCCTTATCTGTCCCTATGCGATGAAGTCTTGCCTCAAAGGGTAATCCCCCCTCCCCCCCTTTATCAAAGGGGGGGTGAAGGGGGGATTTTAGATTTGCAGTTATAGACCAGTATTCCTCTTTTACAAATGAATTTATCTCCTTCTCTCTCTCGCAAATCAATCGGAGGGCAACAGATTGAACCCTTCCTGCAGACAATCCCCTTCTTACCTTTTTCCATAAGATAGGGCTTATCTTATAGCCGACAAGGCGATCAAGGATTCTCCGTGCCTGTTGTGCATAAACCTTGTTTTCATTAATTGTAAGTGGATTCTCAATTGCCTTTCTTACGGCATTTTTTGTAATCTCATGAAACAGGACGCGATATATCTTGCGTCCCTTCTTCTTGCTAAGTTTATCCCCATTTAGTTCATTTGCAATATGCCATGCGATTGCCTCTCCTTCCCTGTCAGGGTCAGGCCCAAGATAGATGGTATCAGCCTTTTCTGCTGCAGCCTTTAATTCCTGAAGTATTTTCCCCTTACCCCGGATTGTGATATATTCGGGCTCAAAATTATTTTCTATATCCACACCGAGTTTATTATGAGGGAGGTCTTTTACATGGCCCACAGATGCCTTTACAAGAAAGCTGTCTCCAAGAAATTTTTTTAATGTAGATGCCTTTGCAGGCGATTCAACTATNNTTTTTTAATTCACTGCCGATTCCCATTCGTCATTGAAGAGCCTGTTAATATCTTCTCCCCATTCTGTCCCTGAGTGGTTCATCATGACCATGGCCGCAATAGATTTTATTTCATCCAGTCCTACTTCTCCATCTGTAAAATATTGTGCCCTTTCAATTATCTCCTCCTGCAATTCATTATCTATAAAACCAAACTCCTTTAATCTTATAAGGAATCCGTATGCCTCTTTATTAAGGCTTATCTTTTCATCACTACTCAGTATCCTTATATTATTTGATTCGTTTAAAGACTTTCTTAAGGGTGATTTTACCTTTTGTTCCCCTGCGATATCTCTAATCCATGAAAAGGCTGTATTGACTTCTTCCAGATTATATCCCTCAGATATGAGGTATTCTACAATCTCCTTTTCGTCATGAACCAGATTTTTACTTATCAATATCTGTCTTACTATAATTTCTATTATACTGAATATCCTTTCTCTCATTTTCAGCTTTAACTCCTCATAAAAATTTTTCCTGATGTCTGTCTGATTAAACCCTTTAACTCTAATTTTACAAGTATACCCGAAACAATACCTACAGGCAAATTGCTATGTTCTATTATAGTGTCAATATGC
>DNJG01000081.1 GCA_003489165.1 Nitrospinota bacterium
TTTATCAAGTGCAACTGCCCTCTCAAGGGCTATTACAGTCCCCAAAAATCCACATATCATTAGGGGACCATGAAACTCAAGGAGACCTGTTCGTAATTCAGGTAAGTCCCATCCAAAGCGGGAAAGCCCTGTCCATAGCCCTATTATTAGAGAGAGCATCCCCAGAGCCATAAGAGGAAATCTTATTTTATACATAGAAATTAAATAAAAATTTAGGACGCAGATTTACGCAGATTAACAGATATAAATTCCAATAACCAAATTACAAATCACAAATAAATTCCAACTACCAATTACCGAAACAGGTCATTCGGTCATTATAATTTTGGTCATTATTTGGAATTTGGTGCTTGGTCATTGATTATTTGATTTTTCTGCATTTATCTGCGTCCAATTATTTAAAGTCTTCCCAATTTTCTTTTTGCGTCATCTGACATCATGTCAGGATTCCACGGCGGAGTCCAGACAAGTTCTACATTTACTGTCTTATCAGGGAACTGCTTCTTTATTGCATTCTTAGCCTGATCTTTAAGCATATTACCCATAGGACATGCGGCTGTAGTCATTGTCATCTTTACATCAATCTGTCCATTCTTCTCCTCAGCGGTATAAACCAATCCTAAATCTGCTATGTTTATTCCGATTTCAGGGTCAATAACATTTTTTAGTGTCTCAAGAATCTGCTCCTTTGTAATCATATTTACTCCTTTTTATCTAAAATGGAACACAAATTTCACGAATATACGAATGGCACGAATAAAAACTAAAATCAAAAGTAAAAATATTTTCTGTAATTAGTAATTATTCGTGTAATTTGTCCCATTCGTACTATTCGTGTTTAAGTTTTGTTCTTTCAAAATTCTTCTCCCTTTGCTTCTCTTATATGGCTTCCGATTGGCCTTATCCTCCCCCACATAGAATAGAAGAATAAGATTACTGCCAATACCTGAAAAAATGATGCAAATGTTATCATCAAGCCCCATGATTCAAATTCAGTGAAGGATGCCGTAACCTGAAATATATAGCGTAATGATGTTGCAATTGTCATCATCCAGTAGGATGTCCAGATGATATTTGGATTATACTTCTTATCTGTTTTTTCTGCACGGGGAAAAAACCAAAGTGCTACTCCCATAATCATCATTATTATTGAGCCGACAAGGATGATGTGCGTATGTGCGGATATCAGGTCTTGGGTGAAGCCTGTCTTTAAGATATTCTGTGTAATGAGCATATAAAATCCTGTAAGGATTCCTACTATTAAAAATATTATGCTGGTCTTTACAAAATAACGGACAGTTGAAAACATATAAAAAGTATATTACCGCAGGTAATTGTTGTCAACAAAATGCCCTGTTTTAAACTTGTATTCCTGAAGGGTTTAATTGTATTATTTAGTGCATGGAAAAAATAGAGGGAAAGATTTGTGAAATATCAGGTCCTATGGTTGTGGCAAATGGGATAGGCGGGGCAAAGATGTATGCATCTGCCCTGATAGGGGAGAAGGGTCTTGTCGGTGAAATCATCAGGATAGATAATGACAGGGCAACAATACAGGTCTATGAGGATACAAGGGGATTATATCTTGGAGAGAAGGTTGTAACCTATGGAAAGCCCCTGACAGTTGAGCTTGGACCCGGGCTTTTGTCCAGCATTTTTGACGGCATACAGAGGCCTCTTGAAAACATCAGGAATGAGGCAGGTGATTTTATAAAAAGGGGTGTTCACATTAAATCTCTTGATAGAAAGAGAAAATGGAGATTCACCCCCGCCGTAAAGAGAGGGGACAGGCTTGAAGAAGGGGATATTATAGGTATTGTTAAAGAGACGCCTAAGATAGTTCATAAGATTACAGTCCCTAACGGTGTTTCGGGAATTGTAGAGGATATAAAGGATGGTGAATGGACAGTTGAAGATGATGTGGCTGTAATCAGCAGTAATAGAATAAAGATGATGAAGGAGTGGGGTGTAAGAAAGAACCTTCCTTATAGAAAAAAACTTCCGCTAAATACCCCATTTATAACAGGACAGAGGGTATTTGATTTTTTGTTTCCCATTGCAGTGGGGGGGACAGCGGTTGTCCCCGGCGGATTTGGAACAGGGAAGACTGTGATAGAGCAGACATTGGCTAAATTTTCAAGGGCTGATATTATTGTCTATGTGGGATGCGGTGAAAGGGGGAACGAGATGACAGAGGTTTTGACAGACTTCCCCAAGCTCACAGACCCGGTAACAGGCGACTCCCTCATGAACAGGACGATTCTTGTCATTAATACATCCAATATGCCTGTAGCTGCGAGGGAGGCATCCATATTCACAGGCGTAACAATGGCTGAATATTTCAGGGACATGGGCTATCATGTTGCCCTTATGGTTGATTCCACATCAAGATGGGCAGAGGCGTTGAGGGAAATATCTTCAGGGATGGAGGAGATGCCGGGCGAGGAGGGTTATCCTCCCTATCTTGCAACGAGGCTCGGAAATTTTTACGAGAGGGCAGGCAAGGTTGTGTGTCTCGGCAGGGCTTGTAGTGAGCCTGGTGAATCTAATGAGAGGGTCGGCTCTGTCACAATTGTTAGTGCCATATCGCCGCCCGGAGGGGATTTTTCCGAGCCTGTTACACAATCTTCTCTGAGAATTGCCGGAGCCCTGTGGTCGCTTGATACAGACCTTGCATACAGGCGTCACTTTCCTGCTGTAAGCTGGGTTAAGAGTTTCAGCCTTTACATGACAGGACTTAAGGAATGGTATTCAAAGAATATAGTTGGTGATGTAAATGCGCTTAGAGAAAGACTCCTCGGGCTTCTTCAGAAGGCAGAGGAGCTAAACGAGGTAGTGCAGCTGGTGGGGCTTGATGCCATACAGGATTCTGACAGGATTACTATTGATATTGAAAATATAATCATAGAGGGATTTTTAAGACAGAGTGTGTTTCATGATGTGGATGCCTTCTGCACGATTGAGAAGCAATACTGGATGATGAATGTTATATTCAGATATTACGATGAGGCACTAAATGCACTGAAAAGAGGGGTTGATATTGACAAGCTCCTTGATAACCCGTGCAGGACAAAGCTTTTAAGGATGGTTGAGTGCAGAAATGAGGATATGTGCGGTGAGGCAAAGGTATTGATAGAAGAGATTGAGAGGCTATGGATATAAAATAACCAATTGCCAAATTCCAAATACCAAATAATAACCAATTATCAATGACCAAATTTTCAAATATCCTGTTTGGTTATTGATTTTTTTGGGTATTGGAGCTTATTTGGAATTTGTTGATTGATTATTGTGATTTGGAAAATATATGGACTTAATAACAAGAGAGTTTCAGTCAATAAGATATATATCGGGTCCCCTTATATTCCTTGAAAAGGTGAGAAAGGTATCTATGGGCGAGATGGTGGATGTCATGCTCAGCACAGGAGAGGAGAATAGGGGGCAGGTTCTAAAGATTACTGAAGACTATGCGGTGATTCAGGTTCTGGAAGGGACATC
>DNJG01000033.1 GCA_003489165.1 Nitrospinota bacterium
TCCGCTGAAGGGTAAAACCCTCGGCATGATATTCAAAAAGGCATCAACCCGCACAAGAATATCCTTTGAATCAGGGATGTATCAACTGGGCGGTCATGCCCTGTTTCTTGGTGCAAAAGACCTTCAGATGGACAGGGGGGAGAGTATAGCCGATACTGCAAAGATATTCTCACTTTACCTTGACGGCATTGTTGTAAGGACATTTTCTCAAGACGAGGTTGAGGATCTGGCATCAAATGCATCAATACCGGTCATAAACGGACTTACAGACCAGCATCATCCCTGCCAGATATTATGCGATATGTTTACCATAATGGAAAAATTCGGCAGACTTAAAGGGGTTAAGGTTGCCTATATTGGAGACGGCAACAATATTGCCAATTCATGGCTTGACGGTGCATCAAAGATGGGTATGAATCTCTCCATATCTACACCGCCTGATTATAAACCAAATTCAGAAATTGTAAAAAGGGCAGTTGCAGTTGCTCAAAAAAACGGCGGGAAGATAGAACTGACGGATGACCCATTTGATGGTGTAAGGGATGCAGATATTATATATACCGATGTCTGGACGAGCATGGGGCAGGAAGATGAATATGATAAGAGATTGAAAGACTTTAAAGGTTTTCAGGTTAATACAAAGCTTGTAGGGGCTGCTAAAAAGGATGTCAAAATTATGCACTGCCTCCCGGCACACAGGGGGGAGGAGATTAGTGCGGATGTGATTGACGGGGAAAAGTCTATTGTATTTGAGGAGGCTGGAAACCGCCTCCATGTTCAGAAGGCAATACTTGAAATACTGATGGGAGNNGTTCTTGCTTATTCTGGCGGGCTGGATACATCGGTTATTTTAAAGTGGCTCATAGAGACATATCAGTGCGAGGTTATCTGTTTCTCTGCTGATCTGGGGCAGGGGGAGGAGCTTGAACCTGTCCGGGAAAAGGCGATTAAGACAGGGGCAAGCAAGATTTATATTGAGGATGTAAGGGAGGAATTTGTAAGGGACTTTATATTTCCAATATTAAGGGCGAATGCAGTTTATGAGGGACAGTATCTCCTCGGGACATCTATTGCAAGGCCCCTTATCGCAAAAGAGCAGATAAGAGTTGCGAGGAGGGAGAAGGCAGATGCCGTAGCACATGGTGCAACAGGCAAGGGGAATGATCAGGTTAGGTTTGAGATGACATATATGGCACTCCAGCCTGATATAAAGATTATTGCACCATGGAGGGAGTGGGATTTAAACTCAAGGGAGTCACTTATAAAATATGCAAAGAGGCATGGAATCCCAGTCCCTGTTACAAAGGCAAGGCCATATAGTTCCGACAGGAATCTCTTTCATATAAGTTTTGAAGGAGGAATCCTTGAGAATCCTTGGGCTGAGCCGCCGGAGAGCATGTATGTATTGACTGTATCACCTGAAAAGGCACCAAATAAACCAACATATATAGAGATAGAATATGAAAATGGGAATCCGATTGCAGTGAATGGGAAGAAAATGAGCCCTGCAAACCTTCTTTCTTTTCTGAATAAAGAGGGGGGAAAGAATGGAATCGGAAGGGTTGATGTTGTTGAGAACAGGTTTGTAGGAATGAAATCAAGGGGTGTCTATGAGACACCGGGCGGGACAATACTTCATACTGCCCACAGGGCAGTTGAGTCTATGACAATGGACAGGGAGGTAATGCACCTGAGAGATTCCCTCATTCCCAAATACTCCCAGCTTGTCTATAACGGCTTCTGGTTTGCACCCGAGAGGGAGATGCTCCAGTCAGCAATTGATGAATCTCAGAAGAATGTAACAGGTAATGCCAGATTAAAACTTTATAAGGGGAATTGCACAGTAGCCGGCAGAAAATCAGATTACTCGCTTTACAGACAGGATTATGCAACCTTTGAGGCGGAACAGGTTTACAGGCAGAAGGATGCAGAAGGATTTATAAGACTAAATGCTCTGAGACTCAAAATAGGTGCCTTGGTAAAGAAGGGGAAATAAAGATTTTTTTCCTTGACATAGGTTANNTTTAAGAGTGGCTTTGTGCCGGAATTTATAAACGAAAGGAGGTGATATATTTGAAAAGGTATGTAGGTATTTTATCCGTATTGGCATTTGCGATTGTTCTAATGAACTATTCTTTTGTATCAGCAGATGCAGCCAAAGGACAGGCTATATTCAATGATGCAAAGGCTGGAAATTGTAAGACCTGCCACGATACAGGCGACAAGAAGAAGGTAGGACCAGGCTTAAAGGGTGCTACTGACAGGCAGCCGAAGGAATGGCTTGAAAAATGGCTTGCAGATCCTCAGGGGACATGGGCTGCTAATGATGAGCATGTTCAGGACCTTAAGAAGAGGATGAAGAAGGAAGATAAGCCGAATACTGCAATGAAGCTTCCAACCAAGTTGGCAGCAGATCAGGTTGCTGATTTAATTGATTATCTGGCAACTCTTAAGTAATTTTTAAAAAAACCGTGGCATCTTTAATGGTGTCACGGTTTTTTTTATTCCCCTTCCATCTATTATTCTTGCCTTTTATTCAACCACATTATATTATAAAAAAATATTATTTTTTCTCTGCGATCTCTGTAGTTTTAAAGAATTTGTGAATTAAGGATTGGTGCCGGAGGAGGGGGTCGAACCCTCACGAGGTTGCCCTCACGGGATTTTGAGTCCCGCGCGTCTTCCAGTTCCACCACTCCGGCAATAAATGATTATTTATTATAAATCGTCAATCGTCAATCGTCAATCGCAATTAAGGGAGGCGTGATGCAGCAGATACCATTAGTGGATTTAAAAAGACAGTATTTAACTATAAGAGATGAGATAGACCTTGTTATTAAGAAAGTAATAGAGAGTGGATATTTTATTCTTGGTAATGAGGTTTCATCTTTAGAAAGAGAGGTTGCGGAATATATTGGTGTAAAGCATGCAATAGGAGTTGCCTCAGGTACAGATGCGTTGCATCTAGCTTTACTTGCCTGTGGTATTGGAGAAGGGGATGAGGTAATCACAACCCCTTTTACATTTATAGCTACTGCCGAGGCAATTTCATACTGTGGGGCAAAACCTATTTTTGTTGATATAGATATTAATAGTTACAATATAGACCCTGCAAAGATTGAAGGTAAAGTAACAAAAAAGACAAAGGCTATTATTCCTGTACATATGTATGGCTGTGCGGCTGAAATGGATGAGATTTTAGAGATTGCCAGAAGATATAATTTAAAAGTTATAGAAGATTGTGCACAGGCATTTGGCACTGAGTATAAGAGCGAAAAGATTGGAGGGATTGGAGATATTGGAGCCTTCAGCTTCTTCCCCTCTAAAAACCTCGGTGCTTATGGCGATGGCGGTATTGTTGTGACAGATGATGAGTATATTGCTAATAAGATAAAAATACTAAGGGTTCATGGGAGTAAGCAGAGGTATATCCATCAGGTAATTGGTTACAACAGCAGGTTGGATGAGATTCAGGCTGCAATATTAAGGGTAAAACTAAAAAAAATTGATAAGTGGAATGAGATGAGGAGAAAAAATTCCTCAATTTATAATAACCTCTTAAATAAACTTCCTGTTCAGTTACCGAAAGAGGCAGGCAAGAGTCATGTCTATCATGTCTATACTATACGAATAAAAAACCGTGATGAATGTATAAAGTTTCTTTTTGGAAATGGTATATCAACAGCTGTTCATTACCCTGTTCCAATCTCCGCACAGGAGCCTTATAAATATTTAGGCTATTCTGAGTCTGATTTGCCTAATAGCTATAAGGCGGCAAGTGAGGTCATCTCTTTACCTATGTTTCCTGAATTAGAGAGGAAAGAGATAGAAATTGTTTGTGATAAGGTAAAAGAATTTATAAATAAGTAAGCCAATCTTTATATTTGCTGTTTTTACCCTTCACAATATCAAAGAAGGTCTCCTGAAGTTTTTTGGTAATAGGGCCCCTTGTTCCTTCTCCTATGATTCTATTATCCACCTCTCTTATTGGTGTTATTTCGGCAGCAGTCCCGCAGAAGAATGCCTCATCGGCTATATACAGTTCATCCCTTGAAAAGGGATCCTCTTTTACTTTTATACCGGAGTCATTCGCAATCCTTTCAATGGAATCTCTTGTTATCCCTTCCAAGACAGAGTTTATAGGAGGTGTCTTAATGGTGCCATTTCTTACTATAAAGATATTTTCCCCTGAGCCTTCAGCTACATTACCGTTTACATCAAGTAATATCGCCTCATCGTATCCGTTCTCCGTTACTTCTAACTTTGCCAGAATAGAATTTATATAGTTTCCGCAGACCTTTGCCTTTGTCATGTTTATATTTATATGGTGTCTTGTAAAGGATGATACCTTTGCCCTGATTCCATTTGTCAGTCCCTCCTCGCCGAGATATGCACCCCACTGCCATACAACAACAGCAGTATGGACATCGGCGTCTTTGCAGTTAAGCCCAAGTTTATTACTGCCGAGAAAAACTATCGGTCTTATATAGCACGCATCAAACCCATTTGCCTTTATAATCTGTTTTATCGCATCTTTTATATCTCCTTTTGAATAAGGTATCTTTATGCTCATGATATGGGCAGAGTTGAAGAGCCTGTCTATATGCTCATTTAAACGAAAAACTGCCGAGCCGTCAACAGTCTTGTAGCACCTGATTCCTTCAAACACTCCAAGTCCATAATGAAGTGTATGGGTCATTACATGGACATTTGCCTCATCCCATCCTATAATCTTTCCATCCATCCATATTTTTCTGTTATCCATCAGACCTCCTAAATTCTGTTTTAATTTCTTTTACCTTTTCAGGTGAAGAAAATATATCAATGGCAGTCATTGCAATTGTCTTTGTCATTTTTATCATCATGTCAACACCAAATTTTGAGACTGCAGCCTTTACAAACTCTGGCGAGTGATTTACCACACTCCTCTTGCCAATTGCAAATTCGGGATGAATTGTAGGTATAATCTGGCTTAGATTTCCGATGTCTGAAGAGCCCATGCTCTCTTTTTCACCAATTGAATCCTCTTTAAGCTCTGCTAATCTCATATTATATCTTAATATTTCCGCCATTACATAGTTTGGTTTGAACGGATGATATACTGTTTCTCTGGTATCTATCCTGAGCTTGCATCCTGTAGCCTTTGCCGCCCCTCTGGCACACTCCTTAACCTTTTCAATCACATCTTCAAAATATTTCATGTCAAGTGACCTTACATAAAATCTTGCAGATGCCCTGTCAGGGATGATATTGGGTGCCTGCCCACCGTCTGTAATAATACCATGGATTCTTACATCTTCTTTCAGCTGTTGTCTCAATGCATTTATATTATTATATGTCAGGATTACTCCGTCAAGTGCATTTACTCCCTCAGAGGGGAATGCCGCTGCATGTGAGGATTTACCAATAAATGTAAATGTCATCTCTACTACTGCCAGCATCCTTCCCACTACCCTTGTTTTATTTGATGGGTGAGCCATTATTGCCATATCTATATTCTTAAAAACTTCTTTTTCTATGAGTTTTATCTTTCCACCCCCGCCCTCTTCAGCAGGTGTCCCTATAACAGAAAATTTACCGCCTATATCTGCTATAGTTTTTTTTAAGGCAGCGGCTGCACCTGCACTTATTGCACCTATCATATTGTGTCCGCATGCATGACCTATCTTCGGAAGGGCATCGTATTCGGCAATAAGGGCAATGGATGGAGACTTTCTCCTTCCTTTAGCTGATGCAATAAAAGATGTTTTTAGTCCACCTATACCTCTCTCTACTTTGAAATCATTTTTTTCGAGAAAAGATATCAGTATTTCTGCTGCAAAAAATTCATTATAGGCAAGTTCGGGTTTTGAATGGATGAGCCTGCTTATATTTATTATTTCAGGCTTGAGCTTGTCTATTTCTTTAATAACTGCGGACTTGAGATGGTCTATTGTCATATTATTAAAAATTCAGAGATCAGATAAAATTCTGTATCCTGACTTCTGTATTCTGAATTCTGTAATTTATGCTATATTTCTCAATATTCTCACATAATTTAGCTCTCTTGGAATATCGCACTCCTCACAGTAGTTATGCTCTGAAAGAATCTTTATGTCATCAAGAACCCTCTTGTCCCCTTCAAATACTACAGTCTTTAAACCCTTATCTGCAATCAATCCGCCTGCCTCCATTATGCTCAGGACAGATTTTGCATTAAATCTCTGGCTATTAATAACCAAATATACATCTGTCCCATGTTCATTGACAATAAGGGATACATATGTGGCAGGCCTGGCATGGAATCCGACAGGATAAGGCACAGGCAGTTCATATTTGATATTTTTTACATACGATGTGAGTATCTTCTCGGTAATTGTATTCCCCTTTTGCAGGTATATGTTGCTGTAATAAAGGGCAAAATTTGCAATTCTGTCAAGGAGGATATTTTTATCTATAATGCTTGCAATTTTTCCCTTTACCTCCCCCTTGCGAATCTCATCCTCATGTCTTTCGTAAAAGTGGGACAGCCATCTGACCATCTCCATCAGATGCAGGGGGAGAGATATAAATCCCCTCAGCTTTTTTAAATGCTCATTAGTCTTTTCTATAGATGTATTTTTTACATAGGTATCATAATCTGACTGGACACCATGAACCATATTTTTAATCTTTTGAGCCTTCTTCTCATCTATCTTTAATGGAATTAAATCCAGCAGCTCATTGTCACCTCGCCTTTTCCCCAGATTTTCCTCTCTGAATATCTTTGAAACTTTTCTGTATTTCCTTGAGAGCTCAAGTATCCTTTCCTCCTCATCTCTGACGATCTCTTCATCAGCATTATGAGGAAGCCGTTTATTTACTGCTACCTCCTTAAATTCCTCACTGCCTAACTTATCCTTTGTTATGCCAAAATTTAAAGACCTTGCCTCAAAATCGGCGGCATTAAAGAGTGATTTGATGGATTCGTTAAAGAAATTCAATGTCTTGTTAGCCTCTGCCAAAAACTCATTTTTTTCATTCTCTGACTCTCCGGTATTATAATCAGGATACCTGTCAATCAGGTGTCTAAGCTGGAAGGAGGCGATTGCAAAGTTTCTTATGGATGCAACAAGTTCGGCAAAGAATGTCCATGCCTTGTTCTGCCTTGCACCATGGTCGTCAAGAAATATCTCAAAATGGTCAGACTCATTCATGAGATTGGAATAAAACTTCTTTGTAAATTCGGGAGAATCTGAAAGGAAGAAATTATATATCTTAAAAAACTCTAATGAAGCCTTCTGGACTAAAGGTAGGAATTCTTCATTAGTTATAATTTTATCAATTGATTCTGAAGACATTTTTTTTAATTAACCCAGAGAGGACACAGAGGGAAAAAGATTAGATAAAGGTACAGATATCTTCTCTGCCTCTACCTTTACCTCTACTTGCTTTATATTCTGCATCTTGTTGTTAATCAGGATTTTGTTTATTTCTTTGGTTTCGGTTCCTTTTTAGGTTTTTCCTCTTTTGTCTCTGTTTTCTCAGCAGCCTTAGTTTCTTCTGCTTTTTTTGCAGCCTCTGCTTCGGCCTTTTCTCTTACCTCTTTTTCTTCCGTCTCTCTTTTTGCCTTTTCCTCTGCCTCTTTTGCAGCCTTTTCCTCAGCCCTTTTTTGTGCAGCCTCTTTTTCTGCTGCCTCTCTAAGTGTTCTCTTTTCTTCTTTTTCCGTTCTCTTTTTTAAATGTTCCTCATGTTTTACCTTTTGCTCATCAAGTTTTTTCCCTTGAATAAGAACAAGTTTCAACCTTCTCTGAAGCCTTTTTAATGTCTTTTTTGTCCTTCTTGCCTTAGCGTCAGCTATAGTCTTACCCTTCAATTGATTTTTAGCCTTCTCAATCCTTATCTTTAACTTTGCCGCATCTGCCATATATTTCCTCCCTTTGTTTTAATTAAGCTGGTTTATATAATGATCTTATCACTTCATCCTCTAATATTCAAGGAGAGAATAGTCTCTTTGTTTAAAAGAGAATTGCAGTTGACAACAAATAAAAATAATCTTAATATTCAGTCTTATGATTATAGAACAGGCGAAAAGGGTGTTGATGATTGAGAGTAAGGCTATAGAGGCACTCATTGGCCGCATTGGTGAAGATTTTGTTCAAGCAGTTGAGCTTATCTATAAATGCAGCGGCAGGGTTGTTGTAACAGGGATGGGAAAGTCTGGAATCATAGGGAAAAAGATTGCCTCTACCCTTGCGAGTGTCGGGACTCCCGCATTGTTTCTTCATCCTGCTGATGGCATCCACGGCGACCTCGGAATGGTAACTAAGGGCGATGTGATTATCTGTCTTTCTAACAGTGGCGAGACAGAGGAACTCTTAAAGCTTCTGCCTGTTATTAAAAGATTTAATATAAAATTGATAGCCATTACAGGTAATACTAAATCAACCCTTGCCAGAAGCGGCGATGTTGTTTTAGATGTTTCTGTAGATGAGGAGGCATGTCCGTGGGATATTGTCCCAACTGCCAGCACCACCGCCACCCTTGCCATGGGGGATGCACTTGCCATTGCCCTCTTAGATAAAAAAGGTTTTAGTAAGGAGGATTTTGCAATCTTCCATCCCGGCGGGAGTCTTGGCAAGAGCCTCTTGCTTACAGTAAATGACCTTATGCATAAGGGGGATACAATACCGATTGTAAGGGAAGATGCCATTCTCAAGGATGTCATATATGAAATATCATCAAAGAAGATGGGGGTCACTGCAGTGGTGGATGGGAAGATGGTTTTAAAAGGGATAGTTACGGATGGAGATTTGAGGAGATTGCTTGAGAAGAGAAGAGACATCTTTGAAATTAAGGCATCGGAGATAATGAGTAAAAACCCGAAGACAATAGATAAAGATGAGCTTGCCGCAAAGGCATTACAGATTATGGAACAGTATTCTATTACATCTTTGTTGATTGTTGATGGGAAAAATTCTCCTACAGGCATTGTTCATCTCCATGATTTATTAAAAGCTGGCGTAGTTTAAAAAAAACATAATTTAACCACAGAGACACAGAGAGAGGCAAAAGCAAAAAAGAGTAAAGAGAAAGGGAGAAGATGGAGAAAGGAAAAATAAAAATTAATTTCCTCTTAGGAAAGCATGAATAGAGGAATATTATTTCCTGTTTTCCTGGATTCCTTAGCCATATTTATTTTGTTCTTTCTCCCTTTTACCCTTTTTATCATTTCTCCTTATTGTTTTCCTCTGTGTCTCCGTGCCTCCGTGGTTAGTTTTTTCTTATATGAATATATTAAATAAGGCAAAGAGGGTAAAATTACTGATAATGGATGTGGATGGTGTCCTGACTGATGGAAGGATTATTTTGGATGATAGAGGCAGAGAGTTAAAATTTTTTGATGTTAAAGATGGACACGGTATTACCCTTGCCCACAGGGCAGGTCTTCCTACTGCAATAATATCAGGGAGGAATTCTAAGGTTGTGAATATAAGGGCAAGGGAGTTGGGGATTAAGATTGTTTATCAGAATTCATTGGATAAGTTAAAGAGTTATGAGTCTATTCTTAAAAAAACAGGACTTAAAGATGAAGATGTGGCATTTATTGGTGATGACCTTATTGATATTCCCCTTTTAAAGAAGGTTGGCTTTTCCATAGCAGTTGCAGATGCCCTTTCTTATGTAAAAGATACTGCGGATATGGTTACAGAAAAAAAGGGTGGAAGGGGTGCAGTAAGAGAGGCAATTGAGTTTATATTAGATGCTAAAGGATTATGGAAAAAAATCTACAGAGAATTTGTCAGAAATTGGGCGGACTTTTGACCTCTTTAGTTCCTTTGAGATATTGAGCATTAAAAATTATCCTCCTTTCTGTTCATCATGTAAAAAAGTAATGATAGTCGGAAATAATATATATAGTTTTATGGTTTATTATTAATAATTTTATTTTTCTGAATATTTACTTTATTTTGAAGCGGATAACCCTATGAAAGGTACGCCCGAAGTATTTTAATTAAAGGAATACGGTCACCATTCACGTTTCAGAAAATTCTTTGTCGTCAATTATATCAAAAAGGACATAAAAATTTGGAGTAAAAATATAGGGATATTCTCTATACAACACATATACAAGGCATCTTGAAATCAGATAATGTTTTGCGAAGCTACTGATGTGGTCAGGAGGAGAAAAATAATAATAGCTATTCCTGTTATAATTGCTATTATCAAGATATTACCCAGAAATTCAAGAGTGCTGTAATCAAAACGATAGAAATCTATTCTCTTTATCATGATTTGCACCTCCCTTAAAATTAAACAGGGATATTTATTTTATTCGCTTTCACCTATAATATAGGTTAAATGGTTAAAATTGTCAATAGGTTATAACATATAAAATAGGTGCATAAAATTAGAGTTTTCTGGCTTTTTAATCGAAGTCAAAGCGAAGCTTAGTATTTTTGAATATGTAGGTATTCTATAATCGTATTAGGAAGCACTTTGCACTGGGCTATAAAAGTCCTGTAGAATATGAGAGGCTGCAAATGCAGCTTAAACTTAACAGAGTGTCCAGTTTTTTTGGGGAAAGATAAATTTTGCCTTAATTACATATGAAATATGAACTATTAATCATAACAGGTGAAGACTCTGGAGACCTCTATGGAGGGAATCTGGCGAGGGAGATAAAGAAACTCTCACCTGATATAAATATTTCAGGTGTCGGTGGAAGGCAGATGAAGTCTGCCGGCGTTGATATATTTTGCAATGTATCTGATATTTCAGTAGTGGGTTTCTGGGAGGTTATAGAAAAATTAGGCTTAATCAGAAGGCTTTATAAACAAGTAGTAGAAAAATTAGACAGCGGAGATGTTAAAGGTGTTGTCCTAATTGATTATCCGGGATTTAATCTAAAGGTGGCGAAAGCGGCAAAAGAGAGGGGGATACCTGTATTCTATTATATAAGCCCTCAGGTATGGGCATGGAGAAAAGAGAGGGTAAAGACCATAAAGAGGTATGTTGATAAGATGATGGTGATTCTCCCATTTGAAGAAGAGTTTTATCAAAAGGAGGGAGTTGAAGTGAAATTTGTGGGACACCCATTGCTTGAGGCGATAGACCCTTCTTTAAACAAGGAGGAGATTTGCAGAGAATTGGGAATTGACAGTAAGCAGTTAATTTTAGGAATATTACCGGGGAGCAGAAAGAAGGAGATTTCCTATATACTCCCTGAAATTTTAAAGGCATCAATCCTTATAAAAGAAAAATATCCGTCAGTTCAGTTTTTGCTCCCCCTCTCTCAATCAATTGAAGAAGATTATTTAAAAAATTTTATAACCTCTGACTATTCATACATTAAGGTTGTTAAAGGGAAAAATTATGATGTGATGAAGGCATCTGATTTGCTGATTACAAAATCCGGAACTTCTACACTGGAGGCAGCAATCATTGGGACTCCTATGATAATCGTTTATAAATCATCTTTTCTCTCTTATTATCTTGCAAAGGTGCTTGTAAATGTTACCTATGCAGGACTTCCAAATCTCCTTGCAGGAAAGGAAGTGGCACCAGAACTTTTGCAACACAAGATGATTGCAAAAAATATTACTGAAAAGGCAATATATTATTTAGAAAAAAAAGGCAGGCTTGAGCAGATGAGAGAAGAATTGAAAAATATCAAATGTTCACTTGGTGAACAAGGTGTATCAAAGAGGACAGCAGAAACAATAGTTAATTTTATAAAGACAGGTCAAAAACTTAAGTAGCTTAAAGTCTACCCGAATATCCCCCCCTTTTTTTATGCGAAAATGCAAATTCCAAATCTCAAATAATACTTTTGGAAATTGGAATTTGATAATTGGAAATTATTTGATTATTGGTGCTTGGTTATTGGAATTTTCCCTCCTTTTGTGAACCAAAGGTTTATGAGTGTTTAATCACTAATCTAAGATTTTAAATCATACCAAAAAACTTTTCATTTTTTTATCTTTTTTCTTGACATTATCTGTCATGGTGGTATATTTACACCAAGTTGTGGGATAAAGTGGGATAAAATAGGATAAAGGTTATGTTTATTGGACAATCTCTCCAATCTATTGATTCAAAAGGAAGACTGAGCATCCCCTCAAAATTTAGGGAGATACTTAACAGTAAATATGGTGGAAAATTGATTCTTACCTATCTTGAACCCTACATCGTTGCTTATCCTGCAGAGGAATGGATGGGGATAGAGGAAAGAATCGGGCATTTATCAACAATGCAAAAAGAGATAGTGGATATAATTCGGATAATCTATTCCAATGCCTCCGAATGCTCACTGGACAATCAAGGGAGGATACTTATACCGCCGACATTGAGAGAGTTTGCAGGACTTCAGAAAGATGTAGCAGTGCTTGGCATAAGGAATAAAATTGAAATCTGGAGCAAAGACAAGTGGGATGAATTTAGAGAAGGGGTTAAGGAAAAAGCCAAGGCATTACCCGATAAACTTATGGAAATTGGTTTTCTGTAGTTTATAAAGTTCATAAAGCTTGATTTTTTCAACTTTATAACCTTATGAACTTTTAATTTATGATGGTTCATATCCCTGTATTATTAGATGAGGTGATTAATTTTCTTCGATGCGAACCCTGTAAGAGGCCGAAGGTCTTACGGGGTGAACCATGTAATATATATGTTGATGCTAATCTTGGAGATGGGGGGCATGCAGAGCATATATTAAAAAAGAGCTCACCCACAGGTATTCTTATAGGTATAGACAGGGATGAAGATTCAATAAAGTTTGCTTCAGACAGATTGTCTTCATACAGGGAAAGGGTTCATATTTTTCATGATAATTTTAAAAATATGAAATATGTTGTCAGTGGCAGGGCAGGGTTTTCAAAGGTTGATGGGATTCTCTTTGACCTTGGGGTTTCAACACGGCAGCTTATGACTGCTGAAAGAGGGTTTAGTTTTTCTCAGGATGCTCCACTTGATATGAGGATGGACAGGAGTAGAGGTGTTACTGCAAAGGAGGTTGTAAATAATTTTGAAGAAGAGAAGCTGAGTAACATAATTTATAAATATGGTGAGGAAAAATGGGCGAAGAAAATAGCCCGTGCAATAGTCAGGGAGAGGGGGAAGATGCCTGTTGATACTACATCTCAACTGTCTGACATAGTGGTTTCTGCTATACCACCTGCTCACAGGTCTCAAAGGATACATTCTGCTACAAGGACTTTTCAGGCTATAAGAATTGCTGTGAATGGTGAAATAGAAATACTGGAAGATGCAATAAGAGATGCGATTGATGTTCTGAATATAGAGGGAAGAATTTGTATTATATCCTATCATTCTCTTGAGGATAGGATTGTCAAAAATCTGTTTAGAGAAATAGAGCATGGGTGCACCTGTCCGCATGATATACCAAAATGTATATGCGGAAGAAAGGGTGTCATAAAGATATTGACAAAAAGACCTGTGACTCCTTCTGAAGAAGAAGTGAGGAGAAATCCGAGGTCAAGGAGTGCAAAACTCAGGGCAGCAGAAAAAATAGCGAATTGAAAAACTTGTAACTTGCAACTTGTCACTTTGATTTATGTATACATTCAATAGAGAGAGAAGGAATATTAACCCCGGAGAATTTCTGACTTACTCTGTATGTGTATTCCTTTTCATTACAGGTGTTTTATTTTATATATGGCCTTATATAAACATTTTAAATATTAACTATAAATTTGAGAAACTGCTTAAAGAAAGGGCAAAATTGGTTCAGAGTAATAAACTCTTGAAGATTGAAATGGCAAGCCTGAAATCATTGGACAGGGTAGAGAATATAGCAACTACCCAATTAGGATTGTCATTTCCGCAGGATGGGCAGATAGTTATTATTAAAAAGTGAAAGTGTCAGTGACAGTGTTAGTGAAAAGATAATAATATGTATTCAGAAAATATTGAAAAGAAGACTAAGGTTAAAATTTATTTTGTTTTGCTCTTTTTTGTTATCAGCTTTGGGGCTGTGTGGAAGAGGATTTACAATATACAGATTCTTCAGCATGGGAAATTTTTAAATCTTGCAAACAGGCAGTATTACAGGACATTATCTCCAATGCCTGAGAGGGGAATAATATATGACAGAGAAGGAAGGGAGCTTGCAGTGAGTGTAGAGGCAGATTCAATCTATGCCAACCCCCTTGAGATAGAAGACACTTATAAGGCGGCAAATATTATTTCTCAGATGCTCAAAGTGGATAGTTCAAGATTAATCAGGGAGTTTAATAAAGAGAGGGGTTTTACATGGATTAAAAGAAAGGTAACACCTGATGAGGCTGAGGCAGTGGAGTCCCTTAACCTCAAAGGTATAGGATTTTTAAAGGAGGGAAAGAGATTTTATCCAAAGAAAGAACTGGCGGGAAGGATGCTTGGTTTTGTAGGTATAGATAATCATGGATTATCAGGTGTAGAATATTATTATGATGAGCAGTTGATGATTAGTCCTGACCGTATTGTCATTGAGAAGGATGCCTTGGGAAGGGGTATAAATTTTGCCGATGACTATGAAAAATCATCAGAAAAAGGTTATGATCTGAGGCTGACCATTGATGAGGTGATACAATATATAGCAGAAAAGGAGCTTGCTGAACAGGTATCAAGATATAAAGCAAGAGGCGGGACGGTAATCGTGATGAACCCTTATACAGGGGAGCTGCTGGCAATGGCTGACCAGCCTCAGTTCAACCCAAACAGCTTCAGCCAATATAAGGAAAGGGACTGGAGAAACAGGGGGGTAACCGACAGCTTTGAGCCTGGTTCTACATTCAAGCTGATATTGACTGCTGCCGCTATTGAAGAGAAGATTGCAAATCAGGATGACATCTTTTTCTGTGAGAATGGCGAATATGAGGTTGCTGGAAGAGTCATACATGAGGCTAAAAACCACAGGTATAAATGGCTTACCTTAAAGGAGGTTGTTGGAAAATCATCCAATATAGGCGTAATAAAGGTTGCCGAGAGGCTTGGTATAAAAAATTTTTATGACTATATATTAAAATTTGGGATTGGCTCAAAGACAAATATCAATCTGCCCGGCGAGTCGGCAGGAAAGGTAAGGGATATTAAAAATTGGTCAGGCGTATCATTAGCATCCATATCTTTTGGACAGGAGGTTTCTGTTACCCCTATTCAATTGGTATCTGCAGTATCTGCAATTGCCAACGGCGGAATATTGATGAAGCCCTATGTAACGAAAGCAGTTGAAAAGAATGGAATGATTGTAAATGAATTTAAGCCAGAAGTGGTTAGGAGGGTAATATCAGAAAAGACCAGCAGAGAACTGACAGAGATTCTGGAATATGCTGTCAGATATGGGACAGGACAGAAGGCGATGCTGGAAGGATATGATGTTGCTGGGAAGACAGGGACAGCCCAGAAGGCATCGCAGGACAAAAAGGGATATTCAATGGATAAATTTATATCGTCATTTATAGGATATGTGCCTTCAAAAAATCCAAGAGTCGTTATACTGGTTATTATAGATGAGCCTGATGGTATTGCATGGGGAGGAGAAGTTGCCGCACCTGTATTTAGAGAAATCGCAAGACAGTCACTGAGGTATTTAAAAGTTCCCGCTTTGAATAGAAGCTGAGCAAATGAATTTTACTTTGATATGAAGATTCAGGAAATTCTCAAGGAGGTAAACCTGATAAATGTAAACGGGAGTATGGATATAGAGATTTCATCTTTATCTTATGATTCAAGAAAGGTGGATGAAGGCTCTCTATTTGTGGCAATAAAAGGGCTTAAGTCTGACGGGCACAATTTTTTAAATGACGCGGTAGAGAGCGGAGCGAGAGCAGTGGTTGTAGAGAATGGCTTATGGGGTGGAGATTTTGAATCCGAAATACGACGACCCATCCACTGGATGGGTACCCCAAAATCCGAAGTTACTTATATAACTGTCCTTGATTCAAGGAAGGCACTTGCTGTTATATCTACTGAGTTTTATGGGCATCCATCAAGGGAAATATCAATAATAGGTGTTACAGGGACGAATGGCAAAACGACTACATCCTATTTGATAAATTCTATTCTAAGGGCGAACAATTTTAAGAGCGGATTAATAGGGACTATTGATTATAGATTTGATAGGGAGATTATTCCCTCATTACATACAACCCCTGAATCCCTTGATCTTCAGAGGTTTTTTAAGAAAGTTGTTGATGGCAGTGGAAAGTATTGTGTCATGGAGGTATCGTCTCATTCTCTGGAATTGGACAGGGTTTATGGGACAAGGTTTGAGATGGGTGTCTTTACAAATCTGACACAGGACCATCTTGATTTTCACGGCAACTTAGAGAAATATTTTTCTGCAAAGGCAAGACTTTTTAAAGAATACGGATTGAAAAAGGCTGTCATAAATATAGATGATCCTTATGGAAAGAGATTAATAAAAGACTCAAGGATTGATAAGATTTTGACTTATGGCATTACGGAAGGTGCAGATGTAAAGGCAGATGATATAGATATGTCAGTAAAAGGTCTTAAATTTGTTGCCACTACTCCAATTGGCAAGTTGAATATAGAGTCAAAACTCTTAGGAATGCATAATATATATAATATCCTTGCATCTGTATCTACAGCCATACTTGAGGGATTTTCAAAGGAGAGTATTATAAAAGGTATATTATTGCTTGATACGGTCCCGGGGAGATTGGAAGGGATAAATGAAGGACAGGACTTTACAGTATTGGTTGATTATGCCCATACTGACGATGCGTTGAAGAATGTTCTTAATGCTGCAAAGGAGCTTCCGCATAAGAGACTTATTGTTGTATTTGGGTGCGGAGGTGACAGAGACAGAGGTAAGCGTCCATTGATGGGAAAGGCAGCAGTAGAGTATAGTGATTTTGCAATTATAACATCCGATAATCCGAGGAGTGAGGACCCGTTAAAAATAATTGAGGAAATTGAAGCAGGAGTCAGTAGTCAGGAATCAATAGTCAGGAGTCAAAGGCATATCAAGATTCCTGACAGGGGAGAGGCAATAGAGTTTGCGATAAATAACGCCTCGAAGGGTGATATTGTAATTATTGCAGGCAAAGGGCATGAGGACTATCAGATATTCAGGGATAAAAAAATACACTTTGATGACAGGGAGGTTGCAAGAGAAGCAATAAAGAAAATCCAAAGCACTAAATCCGAAATCCGAAACAAATTCAAAAATCAAATGACATAATTTCAAAACATTTTTGACATTTTGATATTGTTTCGAATTTAGATATTAGAAATTAGAATTTATTAGAAATATTATGGCTCAATTTACATTGGAAGAAATATTGAAGGTAACAAAGGGAACACTGTTAATGGGTTCCGGTTCTAGGGTTTATCCATCTGTATCAATATCAATAGATTCAAGGACTATTGGCAAAGATGAACTCTTTATAGCTATTAAGGGAAAAAATTTTGATGGGCATGAATTTGTAGTTCAGGCTCTGATGAAGGGTGCAGGGGGTGCAGTCATTTCAGATAGAGGCCTGATAGAAAGAAAATTCTTTCATGGAGGTGAGAGCAATCTCCACACAATAATAGAGGTAAAAGATACACTCAAGGCACTGCATGAAATAGCCAATTATCACAGGAGGAGATTTAAAATACCGGTTGTAGCAATAACAGGAAGTAATGGAAAGAGCACAACAAAGGAAATGTCGGCATCTGTGGCTGGTGTCAGGTTTAATGTTTTGAAAAATGAGGGGAATCTTAATAATCAGTTTGGCCTGCCTCTAACGCTTTTAAAAATGAATGATAGTCATCAGGTGGCAATACTTGAGATGGGCATGAACGAAAAAGGTGAGATTGAAAAATTAAGCCAGATTGCTGAGCCTGACATAGGAATAATCACAAATATAGGCATGGCGCATCTGGAGAAACTGGGTTCAATAGAAAATATAAGGGATGCAAAGGGAGAATTGATAAGAAGAATAGGGGAAAACGGGACAGCAATCTTAAACTCTGATGACAGGCTGGCTATGGAACTAAAAAAGTGGTTTAAGGGAAAAGTGATTACATTTGGCATAAATTCTCTTTCGGATATTACTGCTGTAGATATAAAGAAGAATAAGGATATAGGATATCAATTTATCCTCAAGATGGATGGAAAAGATACTGTAATTAATCTCTCCTGCCTTGGTTATCACAATATTTATAATGCCCTTTCGGCTGCCGCAGTCGGGAAGAGTCTTGGCATAGATATTAATGATATAAAAAAGGGGATTGAGTCTTTTAAGCCACTTCCGATGAGAATGGAGCAGTTTATGATTGACAGAGATATTACATTTATAAATGATGCATATAATGCAAATCCATCTTCAATGGAGGCTGCAATAAAAGAATTTTCTATTGCAGATTTCCCAGGAGAGAAATTTCTTGTAGTGGGAGATATGCTGGAATTGGGTGAGGCATCAGAAGAGGGACACAGACATATAGGGAGACTGGTTGCATCGGAGTCAATTGATTGCCTTATAACTGTTGGTACTGAGTCTAAGTTTATTTTTTATGAAGCTGTCTTGAGTGGTATGCCAAGGGGTAGGGTTTATCATTGCGAGAATTTTGATGAGGTAGCATTTATTCTTGATGATGAGCTGAAATCTGGCGATTGTGTAATGATAAAGGGGTCAAGGGGGATGAAGATGGAGAATGTCGTAGAGAGGGTTATTAAACTGAGAAAGGCATCATAATGATATATCATCTTTTATTTCCTCTTCATGAGGCATATTCATTTTTTAATGTATTCAGATATATAACATTCAGGACTGCCTATGCGATCCTGACTGCACTGATAATCAGCTTTATATTTGGACCATGGATTATAAGGAAACTAAGAGAGAAACAGATTGGTGAACGGATAAGGGAGGATGTCCCTCGCTCTCATCAGTCAAAGGCAGGGACACCTACGATGGGAGGGATAATGATACTCTTTGCCCTTTTTGTCCCAACGCTCTTGTGGGCAGACCTTACAAATAAATATATATGGCTTGTAATATTTTCAACTGTATCATTTGGTATGATAGGTTTCATAGATGATTATTTAAAATTAAAGGGGAGAAAAAATGGCTTAAAGGGGAAGGAAAAATTTGCAATACAGTCATTGATGGCACTGATACCTGTCCTTATATTATATTTTGACAAGGATTTTTCGCTGATTATGACAAAACTTGGCATCCCGTTTTTTAAAACTATAAAGCCTGAAATGGGGATTATGTATATAGTGTTTGCAGTGCTTGTGATAGTTGGGACATCCAATGCCGTAAATCTAACTGATGGATTGGACGGGTTGGCGATAGGGCCAATAATAATATCAACTGCAGCCTATATGGTAATTGCCTATGTAACAGGGCATTTCAATTTTGCAAATTATCTCAATATAGAGCATATAAGGGGTGCCAGTGAATTGACTATATTATGCGGGGCTGCGGTTGGTGCGAGTCTCGGATTTTTGTGGTTTAATTCATATCCTGCTGAGGTGTTTATGGGAAATATCGGATCAACCGCGCTTGGCGGGATGCTCGGGACTCTGGCAGTTATAACAAAGCATGAACTTATACTGCTTGTGATAGGCGGGATATTTGTTGTAGAGGCAGTTTCTGTTATCCTTCAGGTTGCCTCATTTAAACTCAGAAGGAAAAGGATATTTAAAATGGCTCCGCTCCATCATCATTTTGAGGAGTCGGGGTGGGATGAGCCGAAGGTAATTGTGAGATTCTGGATTGTTGCAATTATACTTGCGTTACTTTCATTGAGCACATTGAAACTGAGATGAAAAACAAAAAGTTTAAAAGGTTATGGATTTCAAAAATAAAAATACTTTAGTAGTCGGGCTTGCGAGGTCAGGTGTATCTGCCGCCAATCTTCTTCACAAATTAGGTGCAAATGTAACAGTTACAGATGAAAAAGGTGAGGATGAGCTATTAGAAAATATCAAAAGACTGAGTAAGGGCGTCTCACTAAAACTTGGTGGACATGACAGTGTGAATATAAATGAAATTGACCTAACCATTATAAGTCCGGGTGTACCGTGGGATTCCCCATTTTTAAATAAACTTAGAAGGAAGGGAATAAGAATAATGAGTGAGGTGGAGTTTGCATTTCAGCAACTTCAAGCTCCTTTTATTGCAATAACAGGGACAAATGGAAAGACAACTACAACGACTCTGACAGGCGATATGCTTAAAAGGGGTGGCAAAAAGGTATTTGTGGGGGGGAATATCGGCAATCCATTATGTGAGGAGGTTTTGAATGGAGGAAATAGCGAATTAGTTTTATCGGAGATCAGCACATTTCAGATGGAAGGGATTGAGACCTTTAAGCCTTATATAAGTGCAATATTGAATATTACGCCCGATCATCTTGATAGGCATGAGAGCATGGATGAATACATAGAATTGAAAAAGAGGGTATTTATAAATCAGGATGAAAATGATTATATGATTTTAAATTTAGATGATGAGATTGCTGCAGGATTCTCAACAGAAGTGAGAGGGAAAAAGGTATTTTTCAGCAGGTTAAAAGAGGTGGAAAACGGGGCATTTGTAAGAGAGGATAAGATAATTTTCAAGAATGACGGTAGAGAAGAGACAGTTTGCTCTCTAAAGGACTTGAAACTGATAGGTGTGCATAATATAGAAAACACACTTGCATCTGTGGCAATAAGCGGGATATGCGGTATAAGCGGTAAAATAATGAGAGATGTGATATCGGAATTTAAAGGGATAAAACACAGGATGGAACTGGTAAGGGAAATAAGAGGGATCAGGTTTATAAACGATTCCAAAGGGACAAATGTAGGTGCCACAGTTAAGTCACTCCAGAGTTTCAATGAACCAATAATACTTATAGCAGGCGGTAAGGACAAGGGAAGCGATTATCTGCCTTTAAAGGGACTTATAGAGGATAGGGTAAAATTTCTGATATTGATTGGAGATGCAAAAAAGAAGATAGCAAAGAATCTGAATGGTTTTAAAAATAGGATCGAGGCAGACACTCTTGAAAATGCTGTAAAAGAAGGATACAAGAGGGCTAAAAGTGGGGATATAGTCCTCCTCTCTCCTGCATGTGCCAGTTTTGATATGTTCAGGGACTATGAGGACAGGGGAGAGCAGTTTAAGGAGATTGTGAATGGATTGAAGATTGAAAATTGAAGATTAAAATAAAATTCTTATAAATATTCAATATTGATATGCCAAAGAAAAGGACATTTGACCCAATAATTTTAGTAAGTGCTATTGCCTTAATAGCAATAGGCATTGTAATGGTGTATAGCTCCAGTGCAGTAATAGCGATGCAGAGGTATCATGATCCGCAGTTTTTTCTAAAGCGTCATTTAATGTGGCTGATACTTGGTTTAATTTCTATGGTCGTAGTGGCGAGGATAGATTATAGAAAAATTATTAAACTAACTTATCCATTACTTGTTTTTTCCATTGTTTTGCTGATTTTGGTTTTTATGCCATATTTCAGTAAAGAAGTTGGGGGTGCAAGGAGATGGCTCAGTTTCTGGGCTTTTTCGTTTCAGCCTGCAGAACTGGTAAAATTCTCAATGATATTATTTTTAGCCTATTCTTTGGTTAAGAGAAAGGATTATCTGCAGGACTTTACATACGGCTATCTTCCAAATTTAGTAGTGATAGGCATATTTTTTATATTGATTATTGTCCAGCCTGACCTCGGTAGTGTTGTGGTTATGTCAATTGTGGCATTTATACTCATGGTTGCTGCAGGTGTAAGGTTCTCATTTTTATTTTCCACGGTTTTGATGATGATTCCATTTCTATACATGGCGATATTCAAAGTTGGATATAGAAAGAAGAGGATTATGGCTTTCCTTGACCCATGGAACGACCCTCTGGATACAGGCTTTCAGACAATTCAGTCTCTTTTGGCATTCGGGAGGGGAGGGGTTCTTGGTCTTGGGCTTGGTGAAGGAAAACAGAAGTTATTTTATCTCCCAGAGCCTCATACAGATTTTGTTTTTTCAGTGATAGGTGAAGAGCTTGGTTTTATAGGCATTTCAGCAGTGCTTTCTCTCTTTCTTATATTGATATGGAGGGGTATCAGGGTATCTCTTAGGTCCCCTGACCTTTACGGGACATATCTATCGCTTGGGATTACACTTACAATAGGGATTCAGGCGGTTATAAATATGGGGATGGCGGCAGGACTTTTGCCAACAAAGGGATTGCCTCTGCCGTTTATCAGTGTAGGAGGATCATCACTCCTTATTTCTATGGTAAGCATTGGTGTATTGTTAAATATATCGGAGCATTCAGCATGAAAGTTTTAATTGCAGGCGGAGGAACTGGAGGGCATCTATTCCCTGGCATAGCAATAGCAGAGGAATTCAAAAGGAGAGAAGATACATCCCAAATGCTATTTGTGGGGACTAAGAAGGGAATTGAAAGCAGTGTCATCCCAAATGAAGGATATGAAGTTAAATATATCTCATCAGAGGGTTTAAAGGGGAAAGGGATTTTAAAAAAAATGAAATCCTTTTGTAAGATACCCATTGGAATTATACAGTCTATTAAAATATTGAATAGCTTTAGACCTGATATTGTTATTGGAGTCGGGGGTTATGCCTCTGGACCTGTTGGTGCTGCATCACTCCTTCTTGGTTATCCCCTTGTCATACAGGAGCAGAATCTTTTTCCGGGATTTACAAACAGGATGCTTGGGAGATTTGCAAATTTGATATTTATATCCTTTGATGAAACAAGAAAGTTTTTTAGCGGGAGAAGGGTATGTTTGACAGGAAACCCAATAAGGAGGGGTATTGTTGAATGTGGAATGCGAAATGCGGATTTTAAATTACAATTCAGCACTCCGAATTCATCAATCTTCACGGCTAAGTTTACTATATTAATTTTCGGCGGGAGTCAGGGGGCGCATAGTATAAATAAGGCTATGGTTGATGGATTGAAATATCTTATTAAATTTAAGGACTTAATTTTTATTATACACCAGACAGGGAAAACAGATTTTGAGTTTGTAAAGAAGGCCTATGAGGAAATGGGTCTTGAATCAGAGGTGGTTCCCTTTATTAACAATATGGCTGATTCATACAGGAAGGCAGACCTCGTTATATGCCGTGCCGGGGCAACTACCATATCAGAGATTACGGCATGCGGTAAGGCGGCTATATTAATTCCATTTCCATTTGCTATTAACAGTCATCAGGATATGAACGCCGCTGTCTTAAAAGACCATGAAGCGGCAGAAATGATTATAGAAAGGGATTTGAGTGGCGAAGTGCTGGCAAATAAGATTTTATTTCTCATGCAGAACAGGGCAAACCTTTTTAAAATGGAATACAAAAGCAGAAAGATGGGCAAACCAAATGCAGCAAAAGAGATAGTGGAACAGTGTTATAAGTTAATAAAAAAAGGGGTCAAAGGATCAAGTGATTTCACTCGAACCCACGAATCCTCGAACCCTCTAATCCTGTTTTTATTATGTTCAGAAAAACAAGACACATACATTTTGTCGGCATAGGCGGGTCAGGGATGAGCGGTATAGCCGAGGTGCTTTTAAATCTTGGTTATAAAGTCAGCGGCTCAGACCTCTCACAATCTGAGGCTGTCAAACACCTTACAGGTATTGGTGCAGCTGTATTTATGGGGCATAAGGCTTCCAATGTAAATGGTGCTGAAGTAGTTGTTGTTTCATCTGCAGTATCTCCTGACAATGAGGAGGTAGTGGCTGCAAAGAAAAAACTTATACCTGTAATACCAAGGGCAGAGATGCTGGCAGAGTTGATGAGGCTGAAATACAGCATTGCAGTGGCAGGTGCACACGGCAAGACTACTACTACATCTATGGTCTCATCAGTCCTCTATGCAGGAGGACTTGATCCAACAGTGGTTATAGGCGGAAGGGTGAATAGTATAGGCAGTGGTGCAAAACTTGGACAGGGTGATTTTCTTGTAGCAGAGGCGGATGAGAGTGACGGCTCCTTTTTAAAACTTACACCGACAATTGCAGTAGTTACAACAATAGATGCAGAGCACCTTGATCATTATGGCGATATGGA
>DNJG01000141.1 GCA_003489165.1 Nitrospinota bacterium
ACCAGGGAATTTAAAGGCAAATGTTGGTGAGACAGTAAGGTTATATGTAGGAAATGGCGGACCAAATCTTACATCCTCATTCCATGTAATAGGAGAGATATTTGATACAGTATATCAGTTGGGTGCTGTAGGCTCCGAGCCTGCAAAGAATGTCCAGACCACAGTAATTCCACCAGGCGGTGCAGCTATTGTTGAATTTAAGGTAGATGTTCCTGCGGCATATATCCTTGTTGACCATGCAATATTCAGGGCTATAGACAAGGGTGCAGTAGGAATACTTGAAGTTACAGGGAATGAGAATCCTGATGTCTATAAGGCTTTAAAATCAGGCGGTGCTGATGCCGGTCATTAATAGTTTACTGAATTGCTATAAATTTAGTTGAAATGAGTGCCCCACTTATTACAGGTGGGGCATTCTTTTTTAATGGTGAAGGGTTAGTATAAATAATAACCATGTTAGCAGAAGCATATATAGTTACAAAAAATAATGACAAGGATAACCTTCTCAGTATAAAAGATTTTATACGAAGAAAGGCAGGCGATTCTATAAGATTACAGAAATCTGACAATCTGAATCTTCATGAGCATCGTAATAATCACAGCGAGGAGTCTATTATGTTTGATGATGCTATACAGTATTATAAAAATAATGACTATGATCTTGCTGTTGACAGATTAATGAAAATTCTTGATATGAATTCCAAAAATGTTAGGGCATCATGGATGTTGTGCTACATGACTGCAATCAGGGAGGATTTTGAAGGGGCAATCATATGGGGAAACCGATGCATAGAGATAGACCCCCTTTTTAAAGAAGCATATTATATCCTTTCACTGATTCATCTTCAAAAAAATGAATACAACGATGCTTTGGAGAAGCTTAAGAAGGCAATCTACATAGACCCAAATTTTGCACTTGCTTATTTTACCATTGGAAATATATATACACTTATCTATCTTCATTCACAGCCAATAGACTGCTTTGAAAAGGCAAATGACCTATTGTCATCCGATCCATTCAGTAAAGGTGTTTTTCAGATTGAGTATCTTACTGTCAAAGAGCTTTTTAGTTTGATTGATTTGAAGTTCCGCACACTATAATCCACATAATCCTTTAAGTTTTTCTTTTGACATAAATATTGAATTTAATGTAATCTTTATAAGTAGGTTACACAGAATTCCTTAAAGATATGAATATAATAGAGGCGATTGAGAATAGAAGGAGTATAAGGGCTTTTAAGCCTGACACTATCCCATATGAAATATTAAAGAAGGTCTTAAAGACTGCCGGCAGGAGTCCTTCATATACAAACACACAGCCATGGGAAATTGCAATTGTAAGCGGAAAAAAAAGGGATGAATTAAGTTGTGAGCTCTATGAAACAGCCTCATCTGATACACCAATTACGCCTGATATACAAAAACCCCTGATTTGGCCAGTGGAGTTGGATAAAAGGGCAAAAGAACATGGTGAGAGAAGGTTTAATATCCTTGGAATAGGAAGAGGGGATACAGAGAAGAGAAAAAATCTAAGGCTTTCAAATTTTAAATTCTATGACGCTCCTGCTGTCATATTTATCTTTATGGATAAAAGCCTTGGCGAGTGGTCTATAATGGACATCGGCATGTTTGCCCAGACTATAATGATATCTGCACTTGAATATGGTTTAGGGACATGCCCTCAGGCAGCCTTGACAGACTATCCACATATAGTGAGAAGGCATCTCAATATCCCGGATTCAAAAAAATTAGTTCTTGGCATATCTATAGGGTATCCTGATAAAGATGCACTGATAAATACTTATAGGAGTATAAGGGCCGAGATGGATGAGTTTGTGAAATGGTATTAATCAGCCTTTAGTAGCTCATCAATTGCCTCGTTTGCCAGTTCATCAGCCCTTTCATTTTCAGGATGGCTGTTGTGTCCCTTTATCCATTTCCACTCAATCTTATGCCTTTTTGACAGAATAATCAATTCCTCCCACAATTCCCTGTTCTTTACAGGCGTCTTATCAGCTGTCTTCCATCCTTTCTTTAGCCATGAATTGATCCACTTTGTCATCCCATGGATAAGATAATTTGAATCCGAGACTATTGTAACATGACACGATTCTTTCAATGTCTTCAATCCCATAATTGCAGCGGTCAGTTCCATTTTATTATTAGTGGTATTTTTCTCTGCACCCTTAATCTCTTTTATGCTGTTATTATACTTCAAAATGATACCATATCCACCTGGTCCTGGATTACCTCTACATGCCCCATCTGAATAAATAAAGACCTGTTTCATATAAAATAGGAAATATAATCTTGAATTTATTAATATAACCATTATAATCATAACAATTATGGGAAAAAATATAAAGATGAAAAAATTAACCTGTCCTGAATGCGGCTATAAGATAAAGGAATTTAGGAATCCATTTCCCACTGTAGATATTATTATTGAATGTGAAACATCGAAAGGGGAGAGGGGAATTATTCTGATATTCAGGAAAAAAGAGCCAAAGTTATGGGCAATACCCGGCGGTTTTGTTGACTATGGTGAATCTCTGGAGAATGCCGCCGTGAGAGAGGCGTTTGAAGAGACATCACTAAAGGTTAAACTTATAAGGCAGTTTCATTCATATTCAGACCCGAATCGGGATAAAAGGCAGCACAATATATCAACGGTATTCATTGCAAAGGCTAAAGGAATTCCAAAGGCAGCAGATGATGCTGAAAAAATTGGTATATTTAATAAGGACAATCTGCCCAATGAAACTGCATTTGACCATGCTGTCATTCTGAGTGATTATTTTAAGAAAAGGTTTTGAACAAAGATCTAATCTTAACCACAGAGACACAGAGGCACGGAGAGAAACAGAAAGGAGAAATTGGGAAGGAAAGAGAAAGGGAGAAAAATAAAATTCTTTTTTCTTCATTTCCCCATTTTTTCCCTTTCTTCTTAATCTTTTTGTTTTTATATTTCTCTGTGTCTCAGTGCCTCTGTGGTTTATAATTTCCTATTCTTTAATATTTCTCTTACCCTGTTTACAATAGAAGGCAGAATATCTATTACATAGTTCACATCTTTAAGTGTATTTCCCCTTCCAAGGCTGAACCTGATCGAGCCATAAATAGTTTCTAAAGGAATACCCATAGCAAGAAGGACATGGGAAGGTTCAACGGCACCTGATGAACAGGCTGAGCCTGTTGATACAGCCACTCCAGACAGGTCAAAATTTATGGCAAGCGCCTCTCCCTCTGCAAATTCAAAACTGATATTGAGTGTATTGGGGAGTCTATTTACAGGATGCCCGTTCAATTTAATGTCAGGTATTTTTTCCATTATTAAACTCTGAAGTTTATCCCTTAAAGCGGCTATACGGACTGATTCTTTTTCTATATCAGATACAGCAATCTCACATGCCTTTCCAAATCCTATAATCCCGGCCACATTCTCAGTGCCGGCCCTCCTCTTCATCTCCTGACTTCCTCCATTAATCAGAGGATACATATTTTTTATACCCCTTCTGATATAAGCTGCACCAACACCCTTAGGACCATTTAGCTTATGTGCAGATAGGGACATGAGGTCAACCCCGAGTTTATTCACATCAAGAGGCACTTTTCCAAGACTCTGAACTGCATCTGTATGCACTACAACTCCTCTATTCTTTGCAATACTGCTTATCTCACTGATAGGCTCAATTGTCCCTACCTCATTATTAGAGTGGTGGATTGATATTAAGATTGTATCTTTCTCTATTGCGTTTTCCACATCGGAAGGATTCACAATTCCGTATTCATCTACAGGAAGGTATGTTACACGAAAGCCGTCTTTTTTAAGGTATCTGCATGTCTCCAAAACTGCAGGGTGCTCAATAGGGGAGGTGATTATATGTCCGCCGCTACTTTTTCTGTTAGCCAATGAGCAGCCTTTTATTGCAAAATTATCTGACTCGCTACCTCCGCTTGTAAATATGATTTCTGAGGGGTCGGCACCAATGGCGGCAGCTACCTTTTCTCTTGCTTCATCAATCTTAACTCTCACCTTTCTGCCAAACTGGTGAATACTGGAGGGGTTGCCAAAGTCTTCCTTTAAATAAGGCATCATTGCATCCAACACCTCAGGGTGTATCGGTGTTGTTGCGTTATTATCAAGATATATCTTTCGTGACATTTTTTAATGCATAGAAAATTATAAAATTAACCACAGGTAAACACAGATGAACACTGATAGAATAAAGAAAAAAGTTTTTATCTGTGTTAATCTGTGTCCATCTGTGGTTTCATTAAGTTTTTTGTTCCTGTCTCTTTCAATTCAATTATCTCTTTTTCAAGGCTTGATACCCTGTTGATTATGCATTTAATAGCCTTTGCAACAGGGTCTGATATATCTCCGTAGTCAATGTCCACAAAACTATCAGGAGGCTGTGCTCCTGTATACACAACCTTTCCGGGGATACCGATTACAGTTGAATCAGGCGGCACCTCATTAACAACAACAGAGCCAGCACCAATCCTGCTGTTTGAACCTATAGTTACAGGCCCCAATATAGTTGCCCCAGCCCCGACAATAACATTATCCTTTAGTGTCGGATGTCTTTTACCTTTATCAAGGCTGACACCGCCAAGTGTTACACCCTGAAATATCGTGCAGTTTTCTCCAATCTCTGTAGTCTCTCCAATTACCACACCCATGCCGTGGTCTATGAAAAAACCTCCGCCGATTTTTGCAGCAGGATGAATTTCTATACCGGTAAAAAATCTTCCGATGTTTGAGATAAATCTGCCTAAGAATAAAAGGCGTTTTCTCCAGAGCCAGTGGCTGATGCGGTAAAATAGGAGGGCATGAAAACCCGGATAGCAGAATATTATTTCTGATGTGCTTCTTGACGCAGGGTCCCTTTGAAATATTACTTTTATATCCCGCCTTATTTGCGTAAACATAGGCTGCAGAGAGCAGATAACACAAGCCCCTCTGTCCATTATTCTTTACCCCTATCTTTATTAATAAAATACCAATGACCAAATCCCAAATCCCAAATAAATTTCAATAATCAATAATCATATATATTATTGGTGATTGATTTTTTGGTCATTATTTGGTTATTGTAATTTGGATATTGATATTTCCTTAAATCAAATTCTTATCCTGTCCAACTCCTTGTCATCAATTGCCTTTGCATGAACAATAGCAGAAACAGTATCACATTTTCTTCTGTAATTTACAGTTATCTCCTTATCCTTAGGTGCGTCGCTGTATCTTAATGTTATCTTAGAAGCAATTGGTATCAGCTCATTTTTAATTGCACCACGCATGACTACTACCGGCCCCTCGTAACCGTTGACTGCAAATATATAGTCATCAGGTTCTGCAAGCCTTTCCAGCTTTTCATTTTCTGACTGGTCTCTTCCGACAATGATCTTACAGTTTTCATCAATCCTGAAATGTCTCCCTACCCTTAATAATTTTGTATCCTTTACAGCAGGGGTTTCTGTATGCTTAATCAGGTCCCTCATCCTACCTGCAAAATTAAATTCGGTCAGGAGACAGCCCCCTGACGCACAGGGGTAGTCATTTATACCCATTGTCTCTGCCAGCTCTATCTGTGCCTTCCTTGACCTGCCGGTTAAATCAAGGAGACGCTCCCTGTCAACAATTCCCTCTTTTTCAGGTATTGTAGGGTCAAAGTGTTTTGCCGAAAGGGGCCTTAAGATAAGCCCTTTAAGCCCGCTGTCCCTTTCAATTATATTCATAGCATCTCTCCTCTGGGACATTGGACGCTGTCCCAGAACCTCGCCAGTAAATACAAAAGATGCCCCTTCCTCCATCATTGCCTCTTTCGCCTTTTTAAACATCATTATCCTGCAGTCAAGACAGGGATTAAGGTTCCTTCCGTAGCCGTACTTTGGGCTGGCAACCATATTAATGTATTCCTGCCCCATGTAGACAGATTTAATTTTAATATTAAATTTTTCTGATACCTTTACAGCCTGATTCTTACACCCCGCATTCTTGCTTGTGCATGTGCAGAATGGGCTCGTAAAATTAAGGGCTATAACCTCTATCCCTAAATCAACCATTAAACCCACAGCGATGGTGCTGTCCAGCCCGCCCGATAATAAACCAATTGCCTTCCTATTCAAAATTCCCTCCAGAATAAAAACTTAATTAGCCACAGAGGCACAGAGAGAGACAAANNAAGATGGAGAGATGGAGAAAAGGGAAATAAAATATTTTCCCCATTCCCCCTTTCTCAAATTTCCCCATTTTCTCCTTATTGTTTTCCTCCGTGTCTCCGTGCCTCTGTGGCAAATTTTTATGAATACTTTATTTTTACCACAAACACCCTTCCAGTGCAAGAAACCTACATGAGATTAATTGGGTCAATATCTATATCCAGTTTAATATTTCCTTTTGATGTTTTTTGAAGTCTTATCTTTGCCTCTTCAGCAGCTTTGGAAACTATTTTTTTCAGATTGCCGATTTTCCTGCCTTTTAAGAGTATCTGCCATCTGTATCTATTTCTGATTTTATAGATAATTGCCTTTGATGGTCCAAGCTTTTCAATGTCGTTCTGCCATCCTATTATCTCATCAAGTATCTTTCCAAAATTATGGCTGAACTGCTCAACCCCTTTTTCATTACTCCCCTCAATCCTGAAAGATACCATTTTTGAGTATGGAGGATAATTGAGTGCCTCACGAAGCCCCCCCTCCTGATTATAAAAACCGATAAAATCATATTCCTTTGCACATTTTACTGAATAATGGTCAGGATTATATGTCTGGAGTATAACATCCCCATTTATATCGCCCCTTCCTGCCCTCCCTGCTACCTGTGTTATCAGTTGAAATGTCCTCTCAGATGCCCTGAAATCAGGTATGTTTAAAGACTCATCTGCCGATACAATTCCGACAAGTGTAATGCCGGGGTAGTCATGCCCCTTTGCTATCATCTGTGTACCAATGAGGATGTCAACACTTCTCTCATCTATCCCTTTTAATATCCTCCCTGCCTCACCCCTTTTTCTCACCGTGTCCCTGTCCATCCTCTCTATATTAGAATTTGGAAATAATGCCCTTATCTCGTCTTCAATCTTTTGAGTGCCTTTCCCTTTATAGTTTATTGTATATCCCTTACATTGAGGGCAAGTATCGGAGACTGTCTCGGAATAGCCGCAGTAGTGGCAGACACATAGGTTATCCTTTTTATGATAGGTAAGGGAAACACTGCAATTTTTGCATCTCCACACATATCCGCAGTCAGAACACTGGATAAATGTAGCGCTCCCTCTGCGGTTTATAAAAAGAAGGGTCTGTTCCTTCTTCTCTATCCTTTTTTCCATCTCTGACCTTAGCCTATCAGAGATTATATTTACTCCCTTAATATCAACAATCTCAATTAAAGGAAGGGACTTTTTATCTATCCTGCCTGGCAGATGCAGATATTCGTATTTACTTGTCTGGGAGTTATAGAACGATTCCATGGATGGTGTAGCTGAGCCGAGAATTACTACTGCATTAGAATACTTCCCCCTGACTATTGCTATGTCCCTTCCATTATATCTGGGGTTTGTATCCTGCTTATATGCAGTATCATGCTCCTCATCAACTATTATAAGCCCTATATTTTCAAAAGGGGCAAATACGGCAGACCTTGCACCAATAACAATATCAACCTCATTATTTCTTACCTTCATCCATTCATTGTATCTCTCCCTTTGAGTGAAACCACTGTGAAGTATTGCCACTCTGTTGACAAAGACATTTGAAAATCTTTGAAAGAGCTGAAGGGTCAATGTTATCTCAGGGACCATTACAATGACCTTTTTACCCTTCTTCAATGCCTCAACGGTAGCCCTTATATAAACCTCTGTCTTGCCGCTGCCCGTTACTCCGTGCAGCAGAAATACCTGATGCTTTTCCTCATCAATTTTATTCTTGATTTTATTAATGACATTTTCTTGATAAGTTGTAAGTGGAAAATCGGAATCTTTGCCTTTTGGTTTCTGGCTTCTGACTTCTGACTTCTGACTTCTCTCCTTAACCCTTTTTATCTCTCTCTTATTCACTATCTTTACATCAACCCACTCAGGCATTGCTGATTCAATGACCTCACCCCACGGGCATAAATAATAATCAGAAATCCATCGGGTAAATTTAAGCATCTCGTCATTAACAACAGGCTCTGCATCAAGGATTTCTATGAGCTCCTTTGTCTCTATACATGTCCCGTTATGTCTTAAAACGGGATCAGACTTATCCTGAAGGGCTACTATATATCCAATCAGGTTTCTCCTGCCGAAAGGTGCAAAGACCCTTATCCCTTTTTTACTTAGAGATTTAAGTTTCTCAGGTATCTTGTATAAAAATACCCTGTTAATGGGAACACCAAAAACCACTTCTGCGAATAGATTCGCTCCGCTCACTACAGGTTTATTTAAAGATTCCATATAAACAAAAACCTGATTAAACCACTGAGACACTGAGGAAAATATAAATATTTTAAAAAGTTTTTAATATCTCTGTGACTCTGTGTCTCTGTGGTAAATTTTTATAATGTCCACCTGAAAATTATTATATCACGCAATTCTGCTTATTTGACAAAAGGTAGGTTAGGGAGTAGATTGAAGGTATGACAATACAATTAAAAAAGATTGATGACTATAGATGGGAAATCCCCATAGACTATAAAGAGGGGATGAGGGTGCCTGGGATTATTTATACAGATGAAACACTGTTAAAAGCGATACAGGCAGACCAGTCAATTGAGCAGGTTGCAAACGGCGCATTTCTTCCGGGTATTTTAAAGGCATCTCTTGCAATGCCTGATATGCACTTTGGCTATGGGCTTCCGATTGGCGGAGTTGTAGCCACAGATATTAATGATGGTGTGGTATCACCCGGGGGGACAGGTTACGATATAAACTGCGGTGTTCGGCTTGTAAGAAGCAATCTGTTATTAAAAGATATAAAGGAGAAGATAAAGGAACTGGTCAATAATCTCTATTCAGAAATTCCTACAGGGGTAGGCTCTAAGGGGAAGATAAACCTCTCCCGTCAGGAAGAAATGGAGCTTTTGATAAAAGGGGCGGGATGGGCTGTAGAAAGGGGTCATGGGACAAAGGATGATTTGGAGCATACTGAAGCCAATGGCTGTCTATCAGGGGCAGACCCTGACAAGGTAAGTGACAGGGCTTATGAGAGGGGAAAGAGGCAGAGCGGGACACTCGGTTCAGGAAATCACTTCCTTGAAATCCAGTATGTGGATGAGATATACGATAAAAAGGCTGCAAGTATTATGAATATTGAAAAAGGGAGCGTAGCAGTGATGATACATTCAGGCTCAAGGGGATTTGGGCATCAGGTATGCACAGATTATCTTGAGGTGATGGAAACTGCCATAGATAAATACGGCATAAAACTGCCTGACAGGCAATTGGCATGTGCACCTATAAATTCTCCAGAAGGGCAGGATTATCTTTCTGCAATGAGGGCAGCCGCTAATTACGCATGGGCAAACAGGCAATTCCTGATGGTATGGACAAGGGATGTATTTATGAAGACATTAGGTCTTTCTCCAAAAAATCTTGGAATGGATTTAATCTATGATGTTGCCCATAACATTGTCAAGATAGAAGACCATATTGTAAATGGAAAGAAGAAAATGGTTGCGGTCCATAGAAAGGGTGCAACAAGGGCATTTCCTCCAGGCCACCCTGAGACCCCTTCTGCATATAAAGAAATCGGTCAGCCTGTAATAATCCCCGGAGATATGGGGAGGGCATCTTATATACTGGTGGGGACGCAAAGGGCAATGGATGAGACATTTGGAAGCACCTGCCACGGTGCAGGGAGATGCTTAAGCAGGCATGCGGCTATAAAGGCAACGAAGGGGAGGGCAATCCACAGGGAATTGGAGGAGAAGGGGATATACTGTCGTGCTGCAGGGAGAGAGACTTTAAGAGAAGAATTTCCTGAAGCCTATAAGGATGTTACTGAGGTTGTAAATGTAGTTCATAATGCAGGCATTTCAAAGAAGGTGGCAAGGCTAAAACCCCTGGGTGTGATAAAGGGATGATCCAAAAAATACATAAAACCACAGATGAATACAGATTTACACAGTTTATAAAAAACCACTATTTCTATACACCTCTTTTAATATTTTATCTGCACCCATGTTAAGTAGTTTTTCTGCAAGTCTTATGCCAAGCTCTTCTACATTATTTTCTTTATCTTCTTTACTGTCTCTGTATAATATCTTTCCATCTATACTCCCAACAAGCCCCTCTAATTTAATCCCCCCCTGCCCCCCTTTGTTAAAGGGGGGAGAAGGGGGGATTATTGTGCCGAAGGCTGCAATTGGAACCTGACACCCTCCTTCCAATCTCTTTAAAAATGCCCTCTCAGCCCTGACACATAAAGATGTTTCTCTATGATTGAATCTCTCAACAATTTTACCTGCTTCTCTATCTGAATCTCTAATCTCTATACCAAGAGCACCTTGTCCTATGGCGGGGAGAAAAATATCATATGGCAGATATTCTGTAATTTTATCCTTCCATCCCATTCTCTTTACCCCTGCTGCTGCAAGCATAATAGCATCAAAATCTCCTGCACTTAGCTTTTTCATCCTCGTATTCAGATTTCCTCTTAGTTGATATATTTTAAAATCCTCTCTGAAGTTTAAAAGCTGAACCTGTCTCCTGAGACTACTTGTCCCTATCTTTGCCCCTTTTTTAAGTTCTTTTAACTTTGAACCATCTTTTGAGATAAGGGCATCCCTNNCCTTTACCGCCTACTTTTGCAAGTGGAACATCAAGTATTTTATCACCTGTTGTTTTTATCTTATGGATTTCTATCTCCATGCCGGGGTTCCACTCTGATAGTTTGCCCTTTACCCAGTTTGCCTGCCAGAGTGCAAGCTGACTTCCACGGGTCCCAATACGAATCTTTTTCATATAAAATACCTTTTTGCCACAGACTTTCACTGACTAAAAAATAAAAATCTAATTTGAAACCACAGATGGACACAGATGAACACAGATTTTTTAGGATTTAAAAAGAAAATAATTTTTATCTGTGTTTTATCAGTGTAAATCTGTGTCCAATTTATTTATCTTTTCTCTGTGTCTCCGTGCCTCTGTGGCTAATCTTTATTCCAGATTAAATAGATGTCTCACTACCTTTATATACCAGTGCCCGTCTGTTGATTCTATCTGCTTTTTTAAATTTACAGTAGGTTCATGTAGGAGTTTGTTGATTATTGCCGATGTGAGGTTATCAATTACAATTCTCTCTTTGTCGGAAACTGTTCCAAGTTTTGAAAATGCCTCCTCAAGCTCCTTTAGCCTTACCGCCTCTGCCTTTTCCCTAAGTGCTGCAATTGTTGGAACAATCTCCAGCCCATCAAGCCAGTTTAAAAACTGTCCTACCTCTTTCTTTATAATCTCCATTGCTTTCCGCGATTCCTTTTCCCTCTCTTTAATATTTCCATCCACTACATTCTGGAGGTCATCTATATCATAGAGGAATACATTTTCTATGGTATTTATTGCAGGTTCTACATCCCTTGGAACTGCTATATCAATAAAGAATATCGGTTTATTTCTCCTCTTGTGTATGACCCTCTCAACCATATCCTTTTTTATGATAAAATGAGGCGCCCCTGTTGAGGTGATGGCGATGTCTGTTCGCACAAGCTCATCCTCTATGCTGTCAAATCTTATGGCGCTCCCCTTAAGGTCGCGGGCAAGTTCTATCGCCCTGTCAAATGTACGGTTTGACACAAGTATCCCCTTTGCACCACTTGAGATTAGGTGTTTTGCAGCAAGCTCGGACATCTCACCTGCGCCTATTATCATAATAACCTTGCCTTCAATATCGCCGAAAATCTTTTTTGCCAATTCAACTGCCGCATAGCTGACAGACACAGCGCTCTCTGCGATTCTCGTCTCATTCCTTACTTTCTTAGCGACAGAAAATGCCTTTTCAAATAGCTGATTGAGTATCATCCCTGTAGCCCTGCATTCCTTTGCGAGAGAGTATGCGTCCTTTACCTGTCCTAAAATCTGAGGCTCTCCGACAACCATTGAATCAAGGCTTGATGAAACCTTAAAGAGATGCTCCACTGCATCTTCAGTGAAGTATGAATAGAAAAACTTTTCTAACTCCCCTTCATTAATCTTGTGATAATCATAGATGAAGTCTTTAAGCCTTTTGAGCCCGCCATCTATATTGCCCACCCGTGCATAAATCTCCACCCTGTTGCAGGTGGAGAGTATGACCTTTTCCTTCAGCTCGGGATAATCATGAAGGGCATTAAAGGTCTCTTCAAGATGCTTTTCACTGAAGGCAAGCTTCTCCCTGATTTCCACAGGAGCTGTCTTGTGATTTACACCTAAAATAATTAGATTCATATAACGAGTTGATGAGTTGAGAAGTTAACTCCTTAACTCAATAAATATGCACTATATATGCAATTATTACCGCCATAAATCCATATACTACAAAGCGGGCTGCCCTTCTCCCTCTCCATCCTGCCATTATCCTTCCGAAGAATAGTGTCCCATAAATAGACCATGTAGCAATCATCAGTAAAGTGCGTTTAAAATCTAAGGAGAAATATCCATCTCTTTGCCAAGCCCATATAATCCCTGATATAAAACCAAGTGTAATAAGTGGAAAACCGATATCTACTGCTTTTTTGTTTATATCATCAAGAATTTCCAGAGAGGGAAGACGATAATAAAATGCACCTAAATGCCTTGATTTGAGCTGACTCTCCTGAATTATATACATAATGCCTGCCCCAAATGTCAGGGCAAGCGTTGCATAACCAATAAAAGAGAGGGTTCTGTGAATTGTAAGCCAGAATTGTCCTACAGGCACTGCAGTTGAGGCATATCGCGAAAGGAAAAAGGAATATGCGAGTGAAATAAATGCAATTGGAATTACAAATGAACCGAGGTCTTTTATCTTATATCTGATTTCAGCAATGAGATAAACAAGAACCAATACCCATGAAAAGAATGCATAATATTCAAATGTAGTTGTGTAAGGTCCATGCCCTGTCTCCATTGACCTTGCCACAAGCAAGGCTGTATGAAAGGCAAATCCAGCCGTTATTAACGCTGTCGCAATGATAAACAGCACCCTTCTTCTGACTGCAAGGTAAGAGAAATATTTAACCATGCTTATAAAATAGCAGAAAAGTGTAATAACAAAGAGAATTTTCATAAATTATATGATTTAATTATCTCATCAATTCTGTTTTTGGCTGATTTATTATTGCCGTCTCGTATCAAATTAATTATATCAGAGTCAACAAGTTTATTATATATCTCCTCTCTTTTTTTCTTATCCCTAATCTTAGATGATATTTTCTTTCTCAGGTCTCCCATGATATTTAAAAATTTAGCATATTCAAATTTATACCTATCTTCAAGTTCTTTTCTCAGTTTTTTTGCCAGGGCAGGGCTCTTTCCCCCTGTAGAGACGGCAATTATAAGGTCGCCTCGCTCTGCAATGGATGGAACTATAAAATTGCACATTTCAGGGGAGTCAACAATATTTACAAGTATGTTTTTTTTAGCAGCAGCCTTATAAATCTTAATATTGACCTTATTATTATCAGTTGCACCGATTACAAGAAATATATCTTTTAAATATTTCTCTTTAAAATTTTCCTTGAAAAACTTAATTTTTCCCTTTGAATTTAATTCTTTGAGCCTTCTGGTTAGTTCAGGGCTTACAACTGATACACTGCCGCCGCATTTTAACAGTAGATTTATCTTTCTCTCTGCTATCTCGCCTCCGCCTGCTACCAGACATTTCTTTCCTTTTATATCAAGATAAGCAGGGTAGTATCTCGGCACTGTTACCTCTTTTTATGTATCCCATTTCAAATTCAAATAATAAAATCTTAATATTTTCCCAATTATAGAATGAAAGACGGGCATTTTCAAGTAAAGTGAAGTTAATACTAAGTTCTTACCAAAAAAATATTAGCTCTTTTAATATTTCTTTAATTTTCCATTCATTATAATAAAGTCATATGAATAACGGTAGAAGAAAATTTAAGATTTGCAAAACATGTTCATTTCTCATATATTTATGTTAATGCGAATAATCCTGATTGAAGATGAAAAACAATTAGCCCGCATCGTCAAAAAGGGGCTTGAAGAGGCAAGCTACAGCGTGGATGTTGCCTACAATGGTGAAGAAGGATTGTATATGGCAGAGCATTTTCCTGCCGATGTAATCATATTGGACATTATGCTGCCTGTGATAGATGGGCTATCTCTATTAAGCATCATAAGAAAGAAAGGGGTCAAGACACCTGTAATTCTCCTTACAGCAAAGGATACTATTTCTGATAAAATTAAAGGGTTGGATACAGGGGCTGATGATTATTTGACAAAACCCTTTGAATTTAATGAATTGCTTGCAAGAATACGGTCACTCCTCCGCCGCAAGGGAGATATAAAAGAGGCTGTGATACGAATAGGGGATATGGAGATAAATACTGCAAGCCGTGAGGTTAAAAGGGCTGGCAGGGCTATTCCTCTTTCTACAAAGGAGTATACCATTCTGGAGTATTTGTCATATAAGAAGAATACAGTGGTGACGAGAACTGATTTAACAGAACATATTTATGATGAAAGCTTTGATACTGATTCCAATATCATTGATGTTTATATAAACTATCTGCGCAACAAAATAGATAGTGGATTTAAAAATAAGCTTATACACACAATAAGGGGTGCAGGATATATATTGAAGGAACCGTAAATAATAGCCTGTCTATGCTTTACTCTATAAAGTTAAAACTCACCATATGGGTCCTTTTCATATTTTCTATTATTTTTACCACACTTGGCTTTTTCCTGCATTACGAATTGTCGGAGATTGTTATAGGCTCTATTGACACACATCTTCACAATGAGGTGCAATTTATAGCAGGTTTTCTAAGGGTAGAAGATGAAAATATAGAGGTTGAGTTATCAGGTGTGGAGGTTGGTGAATATGCAATTCCTCTATCAGGGCACTATTATCAGATTGTCCTGTCCGATGGCAGGATTATAGCCAAATCCCCTTCGCTTTCAATTGCAGGCGCATCTCTCCCGGTTATTAAGAGTGATTCTGTTCCATCCTATCAGACCATTATGGGACCGGAGAAAAAACCACTCCGTCTGATGGCACAATCTTTTAAGCTGTCTACTGATACCGTTACAATTCAGGCGGCGGAGTCACTGGAGAATTCCTATCGCATCCTCCGCTCCTTCGGAAATATAATGCTGATTATCTTTCCATCAATCTTTATTCTTACAGGAATTGGTATTTTTGTTATAACAGGCTGGTCTCTACGGGCGATTAATACATTCTCAAGAAAGATTGAGCAAATTACGGAAATGAATCTTAATGAAAGGATTGAAGATAAAGGCATGGATAGGGAACTGCAATCCCTTACGGTCAGCTTTAATACCATGATGAGGCGGCTGGAGAAGTCTTTTTCTAAACAAAGCCGGTTTTTATCAGATGCATCCCATGAATTAAAGACTCCCACATCGGTTATAAAAAGTTATTGTGATGTGACGCTTGGCAGAGAAAGAACGCCTGCCGAATATCAGGAGACAATCCGCATCATTGAAAAAATGGCTAATGAAATGTCAGATATTATCAACCGCATACTTGAGGTTTCGAGGCTGGAGGACAAGACCTTTTCATTAAAATTTTCTAATGTTGACCTGATGGATATAATGAAGAATGTTATGAGGATGCTTGAGCCTTTTGCTTTAAGTCGTGGAATAAAAATAAACTTAAGCTGCCAAGAGATAAATATTAATGGAGACAGGGAGAGGCTTATAGAGGTATTTACAAATATATTAGATAATGCAATTAAATATAACAAATCCAATGGGCGGGTTGATATTGAAGCAGGCAGCAGAGAAGGATGGGCTGTTATTTCAGTTGCTGATACGGGTATAGGGATATCAGAAGCGGAAAGGGAAAGGATATTTGACAGATTCTATCGTGTGGATGCAAGCCGCAGCGTTGTAGCAGGTAGCGGACTTGGACTTTCTATTGTACGGGCAATTGTTAATGCCCATGATGGGCGGGTTGAGGTAGAAAGCAAGATAGGGGAGGGGAGCCGTTTTCAGGTTTTTCTACCCCTTTTACCTGTAAGAACAAAAGCATGATTAACCACTGAGACACTGAGACACAGAGAATAAATTAGTAAATTACAAGCATCAAATTACAAATAATGACCAAATATCCAATAACCAAAATCTAAACAGTTTTGGGGCATACACGATAGCGGGTCGTGGAATTTGGAAAATTGGAATTTATTTGTTATTTGAAATTTGTTGTTTGGAACTTTTAACATGGAGGTGGAATATTTTAACTTTTTTAGTATCAATATTGATTGTGGGTTTTGCTATCTGGATATATCTTCTGAATCATAGGAGAAAGTCTAAAAAAATCCAGAAAAAAATTGACAAGGCGAAGAAATACGGGCTTTATGAACCCACCTCAATTCATCCCTATGTTGACCCTGCAAAGTGCATAGGCAGCGGGGCATGTGTAAAGGCATGTCCTGAAAAGGATATACTCGGGCTTGTAAACGGGAAGGCTGCATTGATTAATGCATCCCGCTGTATAGGACACGGTGCATGTGCTGCAGCCTGTCCAATTGGTGCAATTACTCTGGTCTTTGGCACAGAGACAAGGGGGGTTGATATACCCTATATAACCCCGAATTTTGAGACTAATATAAAAGGCATTTTTATTGCCGGAGAATTAGGGGGGATGGGTCTCATCAAAAATGCCGTTACACAAGGGCGTGAGGCGGTTGAGTATCTCTCCTGCTACATAAAGGAAGGGGAGGGTAAAGATAAGGATATTTATGATACAGTGGTTGTGGGAGCTGGACCTGCTGGTATTTCGGCATCTCTCGCCGCACTCAAATATAAGCTTAAATTCTTAACAATTGAGCAAGGCGATATAGGCGGCACGATTCTTCAGTATCCAAGGCATAAAATCGTTATGACCTCTCCTATGGAGATTCCGATATATGGCAAGGTTAAGGTAAAAGAGACAACTAAGGAGTCACTCCTTGATTTATTCCTAAGTGTCATTAAGAAGACAGCTTTAAAGATTAACACTAATGAGAAAATGACTGAATTAAGACAGGAAGATGGGCATTTTAAAGTTATAACTACTAAGGGTGAATATCTGTCAAGGACAGTGGTATTGGCTATAGGGCGCCGAGGAACACCAAGAAAACTTGGGGCTTTGGGTGAGAATCTGCCAAAGGTAACTTATAGGCTATTGGAGCCTGAACAGCACATGAATCAGAATCTCCTTGTTGTTGGCGGTGGTGATAGTGCGGTGGAGGCGGCTATGGCACTGGCAAATCAGACGGGGAATAATGTGATTTTATCATATAGGGGTGAGGCGTTTAGTCGTATTAAGCCAATGAATAAACAGCGTCTTGATGAAGCCGTCTCAAAAAATTTAATAAAGGTCATGTTTAACTCAAATCTTAAAGAGATTAGGGAAAAGGATATAAAGATTGCAGTTGGTGAAGAAGTGAAGATATTTCCAAATGATTATATTTATATATTTGCAGGGGGGGAACTCCCGAATGAATTTCTTACAAAAATAGGCATTCAGATTGAGAGGAAATTTGGAAAAGCGTGAATTAAAACTTGTATGTAATGCGGGATATTACGGTATTTGTGGAATAGTCCTTCCCCTGCCTTCCATCATAGGAGACTGAAAGATTCCATTTCTTACTTAAGAACCAATAGGCATAAGCGCCATAGTTTGTAATTGTGTCAGTATAATCGGTAAAGGTATATTTTGTCTGCATGTAAGAACCGTTGAAAACCATCTGAAACCTTTCTGTGAAGAATTTACCTGCCTCAACATTATATGAATTATAGCCTGAGCTGTAGCTGTCTGCCATAATGGCATTAATATCAAGTGATATATCTTTGTTCATCAGATTATCATTCCTTAAACCTATTTGATAGATATTTGAACCTTTTGTCTCAGTTGTATATGCCCTATACTGCAAGGACTGAAGTTCATATTTACCGTATAAAGTATATCTGTCATAGAAGCGGTAATCACCCCTTACATAATAAGACTGCTGCTCTGTATTCGCAATATCAAATTCCATAGACTTGTATAGTCTAAATGAGCGGAATTGGTTAAAACCAAATGTCAGGTTTCTGCCATAAGTTGGCCTGTAGGAAAGTTCTAAAATTAAATTAGTCAGGTCTGTGTTATTTGTCAATTGGTTATTGTCGGCTGTAACTGAGCCGTAGAATCTTAAAATTTTAGTTAGAGAGGAAGATAATTGTCCATATATGTATTGACGGTCTATACCGCTTTTATAACCATTGCTTGCAAAGGCAAGGCTTGCCGAAGTGTCCTCCTTGCGATAAAAGAGATAACCACCTGCTGTAGTATATTCTGAATTAAATTCTTCTGTATAGGGGTTTGGCTTCATCCCTCCGAATAACCCCAGGCCGTAAGTTGTACTCTGAAATATAATGTTGACACCATCTACCCTTTCAAGGGAGAGTTCTTTGGGCCACATGCGTCCTAATGCAAGGTAAAATCTGTCTGATGCGGCATATTCAAGATTTAATCTATCAATCCTTTCATTCTTGATATATTTACTGTTGTAGTCCTTTGTGCCGAGATTATTTCTCTCTCTCCCGTCAAAGTGGAATGATAAATTTCCAGCCTCATCTAATTTTGTAGCATCAAGTCTCAGGCGGGTTGTGAGGAAGTTGAAATTATATGCCGAGCTTGAATCACTGGAATAATAGTCTTCTACAGAAACAAGTCCATGGTATTCAGCCCCTGATGATATAGATGGGGCAATAAGAATAATTGTTAGTATAAAAAATAATGATAAATATATTCTTTTCACTTAATCTCTACCAGTAGGATGACAGCTTAAACACTCGGAATTAGAAGTACGAACTGCGCCCTCATGCTTCTTGCCATTCATATCAGAGTGGCACATTTGCAGGCATCCCCCTTTGTTTTCATAGTTCTGAGACGGATGACACTGTGAGCATGATGAAGTTCCCTCATGGTTAGTCGGGAATGATGTAAAAGAGTGATTGAATGTTGTTGTTGTCCATGAAGGATACCTATGGCAGTTCTCACAACTTGTCCCAAAGCGATTACTATATGTGCTATGGGCAGATGGATAGTCACTTGAATGACAGGAGTTGCATGAAGAACTTACACTTGAATGGCTGAAGCTCCATGTCGGATATGTATGACAGTTCTCACAGGTTGTCCAGCCATTTGTAGAATGTCTTGCTGTCCTTGACGGTGTGCTGTATGTTAAATGGCATCCTGAAACACCACATCCGCTACCGCTTGTTGGATGTGTAAATGTCCAAGTAGGATACCTATGGCAGTTTTCACAAGTTGTCCATCCATTTGTAGAATGATTCGCTGACCTTGTTGGCGTACTATAAGTTAGATGACAACCTGAAGCCTCGCACCCTGTTCCACCTGATGGGTGAGTAAATGTCCATGTCGGGTATCTATGACAGTTCTCACATGATGTCCAGTTATTTGTAGTATGGCTTGCCGGTGCTTTACTTGAGTGGCAGATTGCACAGCTTGCACCGCCTGATGTCTTAGAGTGGTTAAATGTCCATGAGGCAAATGTTATATTATGGCAGTTTGTGCAATCCTGACTGTAGCCCTTTGTTACATGGTTTGCAGCACTGTTGTATTTGCTTAAATGGCAATTTACACAAGCTGAGCCTACATTTCTATAAACTCTATCTCTGTGACANNGAAGTGAGGGTCAACATGGCACTGATTACAGTAGCGGTTGACCTTTCTATATTCACCTTTTGTCTTATGACAGCTTATGCAGAGTATGTCATTATGAACACCTCTTAATTCAAAGCCTGTTTTTCCCTTGTGGTCAAATCTCCTCGGCAGCCAATCAGCCTGAGTATGACATGATGTGCACTCCTCCTTGAAACTCCCCTTATGAATATCCTCATGGCAGTCTATACATTTCTCTTTTGCAATCTTATATTTTTTCTCTATATGACATTTCTCGCATTTTGTCTCTGAATGTCTTGCTACGAGAGGGAATTTTGACTGTAAATTATGGTTAAATGTTGTCTTCTTCCACTCTTCAGTGTTATGGCATTTATCACAGGTGTTCCCAAGTTCTTTTTTATGGACATCATCTTTCTCGTGACAGTTAGAACAGTTTGCAGCTATAGGTTTATACTTTCCAAGCTCATGACATTTTTCACAGGCTGTCTTTATATGTTTACCTGTCAACTTGAAGCCTGCATACTCAGGTGCGTTGTGATTGAATAGGGCAGGCTTCCACCCCTTTACATTGTGACATGATTCACAAGTTTTACCCTTGAATTGACCTTTATGAGTGTCTTTGTGACAGTCAGATGTATCACAGGTCTTATAATTGACTGGTTTATACTTACCCTCTATGTGGCACTTATCACATTTAACATCAGTATGTTTTCCATCCAGCTTAAACCCTGCATATTCAGGTGCATCGTGATTAAACTGAGACGGTTTCCAGCCCTTTACATTGTGACATGATTCACAAGTTTTACCCTTGAATTGACCTTTATGAGTGTCTTTGTGACAGTCAGATGTATCACAGGTCTTATAATTGACTGGTTTATACTTACCCTCTATGTGGCACTTATCACATTTAACATCAGTATGTTTTCCATCCAGCTTAAACCCTGCATATTCAGGCGCATCGTGATTAAACTGAGATGGTTTCCAGCCTGTAGTTGTATGACATGACTCGCATGTCTTATCAGGGAACTGCTTTTTATGAGCGTCTGAATGACAGGCTGATGAGTCACAGGTTTTATAAGGCACCCCCCTAAGCTGATTGTTCTTATGACATTTTTCACAGCTTACCTGAATATGTTTATTTGTAAGAGGATAGTTTGTCTTGGCATGGTCAATCTTTACCTTCTTCCAGCCCTCAGTTGTATGACACTCTGTACACTGGGGCTTACCCTTATGTATATCATTATGACAGGTTATACACTCTTCAAATTTTTCAATCTTATACTTATTCTTTGGATGGCACTTTTCACACTTTACATCAATATGTTTTCCTGTAATAACATATTTGGAGTCTCTATTATGGCTAAATTTATCTATATCCTTCCATCCTGTAAATTGGTGACACCTTCCGCAGTCCTTACCTAATTGACCGGTATGTTTATCTTCATGGCAGGAAATACAGTCCTTTGATAATCCGGTATAGACATCCTCTTTTTTATGACATTTACTGCAATCAACCTTTAGGTGTTTATCTTTGAGTTGATAACCTGTATCATCATGATTAAATTTCCCTTTATCAATAGTAATAATCTTGAAGGCTTTACCTTTATGGTCACTATGACACTTTATACATGCTTGTGAAAAGGTTGCATGAAGACCTTGTTTATTTTTTATCTTTTCGGCAAGTTTGTCATGGCAGTCAAGACATTTGCTGTCGGGGATACCGCCTCCGAGGGCATGGCATTTTGTACAGTTTGTAATACCCTCATATTTTTCATGGGCTTTTGAGAGGGGACCAGGGCTTATTAGAGAGCCAAAATCCTCCTGTGCCCATGCAGCAGTATTAAATAATGCAAAGATTGCAAAAGTAAAAATTTTTTTCATTGTGGTGATTAAAAAAATTGATGATAATATTTTAAAGATTAATGGAAGATTAAAAAATAGGGAAGAACCTTCGCTACGCTAATAATTTAACAAAGACAGAGATGCAAGGGCATCTGTTTTTAACCTATATACATTATGAAAGCAATTTTCTATCTATTCTCCGCTGATCTTGTCTTCTGTCGTTCTTTGTTCTTCTTTCTACCTTATGATGAAAATAGGGGTCTTCATATCTAATGTCTGTCTTCTCTCTCCTGTTGGCATGAGAGCGTCTTTGCCCTGCACGTTGATCTGAATGATTTTTCATAATATCCTCCAAAGATATAAAAATTATCTAATTTTTATTCTGCAAAATTTACCAATTTTACTTTTTCTCCCTCAACATATCCTTGAGTTCTGTCATAAACTCATTAATATCTTTAAAAGAGCGATAGACAGAGGCAAAGCGAACATATGCAACTTCATCTAAACCCTGCAATTCCTTCATAACTTTTTCGCCTATTATAACACTTGAGATTTCTTTTTCCCCTCCATCCTGAGCAGTTTTTACAACCCTATCTACAAGTTCTTCCTGTCTTTCTATGCTGATTGGACGCTTCTCACACGCCTTCTGAATTCCGAGAAAGATTTTCTGTCTGTCAAATGGTTCCCTCCTTCCATCCTTTTTTATCACCATTGGCATTATCTCTTCAATCCGTTCATAGGTTGTAAATCTATTAGTGCAGCCGAGGCACTCCCTCCTCCTCCGTATCATGTCGCCTTCTTTGCTCAGACGGGAATCTACCACCTTATTTTCTAAATCACCACATGATGGACATTTCATAAATAATTTAGTCTGATGTTAGTCTTTCTTTATAAATTGGGAACTGCTCACAGAGTTCCTTTACTCTCTTTCGGGTCTTATCGTGATGGCTTTCATCTTTGAGATTATTGATAGTATCAGCTATAAGGTCGGCAATTATTACCATCTCTTTTTCTTTCATCCCCCTCGTTGTTATTGCAGGCGTTCCGATACGAATGCCGCTTGTTATAAAAGGGCTCCTCAGATCAAAGGGAACTGTGTTTTTATTGACTGTGATGCCTGCCTTATCAAGCGCCTCCTCTGCATCCTTCCCTGTTATCTCTGAATTTCTCAAATCTAATAGCATGAGGTGATTATCAGTGCCGCCGCTTATAAGTTTAAATCCTCTCTCTTGAAGCCTCTTTGCCATTGTCTTTGCATTCTTTTGAATCTGCCCTTGATATATCTTAAACTGGGGTGTCAGCGCCTCTTTAAGTGCCACTGCTTTTGCGGCGATTACATGCATAAGGGGTCCCCCCTGAATTCCGGGGAAAAGATTTCTATCCAGAGTCTTGGCAAATTTCTCCTGACACATTACCATTCCACCTCTTGGGCCACGGAGTGTTTTATGTGTTGTTGTTGTTACAAATTCTGCATATGGGATTGGAGTCGGGTGAAGCCCTGTTGCCACCAGCCCTGCTGGATGGGCAATATCTGCCATTATTACTGCCCCAACCTCATCTGCAATTTCTCTGAATCTCTTGTAGTCAATAAACCTTGGATATGCACTTGCACCTACGACAATCAGTTTTGGCTTATGCTCCTTTGCCAGTTTCAAAACCTCATCATAATCAATTGTCTCCGTATCTTTATTCACACCGTAGGGGACAATCTTATACATCTGTCCTGTAAAATTGATTGGATGCCCGTGTGAGAGATGTCCACCATGTGAGAGATTCATACCCATCATCGTATCTCCGGGTTTAAGGATGGAGAAATAGACTGCCATATTTGCCTGTGTCCCTGAATGGGGCTGGACATTTACATATCCAGCATTAAATAACTTTTTAGCTCTTTCTATGGCTAGTGATTCTGCAATATCCACATTATGACATCCGCCATAGTATCTCCTGCCGGGATACCCCTCGGCATATTTGTTTGTCATTACACACCCCTGTGCCTCAAGGACTGCCTCGCTGACAAAATTTTCAGAGGCTATAAGTTCAAGGGTAAACATCTCTCTCTCTGTCTCTTTTTTTATTGCATTATAAATTTCTGAGTCAACATCAATTAATTTTTTCATATCTCTCCCTTCTTGATTCTCCCTTCCAATTCCTTGATTTTATCCAGCCTTTTTTGATGTCTGCCGCCTTCAAATTTTGTAGTTATCCATATCTTTACCATCTCTCTTGCAAGTCCTTTTCCCACAACCCTCCCGCCGAGTATCAGAACATTTGAATTATTATGCTCCCTGCTCATACGGGCACTATAGACATCATTGCATAATGCACCGCGTACTCCCGGGAATTTATTTACGACTATAGACATACCAATACCTGTGCCGCATATTAGAATCCCTTTTGATATTTCATTCTTTGCTACAGCCTCCGCAACCTTTGCACCAAAGTCAGGGTAATCTACAGAATTGCTGTTTTCTGTCCCAAAGTCTATAGGCTCGTAGCCCATTTCTATTAAGAAAAGCTTTAAGTCCTCTTTTAATTCAAAGCCGCCGTGGTCAGAGGCTATTACAATTTTTTCCATAGAACAAAAACCTAAAATTAAACAGGATACGCAGGATTAACAAAGATAAAAATTACCTTCTAATTTATCCTGTTAATCCTGTCTAAATGTTTTTAAATCTCCTTTAAAAAATGGTAAGCGAAAGGATATATATTGTCAAGGCAAAACTCTTTTATTTTATGAGATTATGTTATGATAAATCATGTTTCTCCCTATAACTATGGAAGAAGTAAGGAAGAGGGGCTGGAGTGAGTTGGATATAATTCTTATCTCAGGGGATGCGTATATAGACCATCCGTCCTTTGGTGTCCCATTGATCGGCAGGTATCTGGAATCTCTTGGATATCGTGTTGGGATAATAGCACAGCCTGATTGGAGAAATACAAAAGATTTTATGAAACTCGGCAGGCCAAGGCTCTTTTTTGGAATATCTGCAGGCGCGATGGACTCTATGCTCAACCATTACACAGCCCATAAAAAACCCCGTAGTGATGATGCATATTCTTCTGGAGGCAGGGCTGGATTAAGGCCTGACAGGGCAACTATTGTATATCTAAACAGGGTAAAGGAGGCATATCCAGGAATTCCTACGGTTACTGGCGGGATTGAGGCGTCATTGAGAAGACTTGCACATTATGACTACTGGGATAATAAAGTGAGGAAGTCAATACTCATAGATTCTAAGGGGGATTTGCTCATATTCGGGATGGGGGAGAAACCTATAGAAGAGGCAGCGAGGAGGCTTTCAAATGGAGAGGCTCTTTCAAATATAAAGGATATAAGGGGGACTGCAGTTATAACATCTTCAGTTGAAGGTGTGGAAGGGAAGGATTATATCCTTCTTCCGTCCTGTGAAGATGCGGCGAAAGACAAAATGGCTTATGCTTCAGCCTCCCGCATATTTCATCTTGAAAGCAATCCATTCAATGCAAGGGTTTTATTTCAGAAGCATGGAAATAGATATGTGAAAATCAATCCACCCTCTCTGCCTTTGACTATGGAGGAGATGGATAAGATTTACAACCTCCCATTTACAAAAGAGCCTCATCCATCATATAAAGAAAAAATTCCTGCCCTTGAGATGGTTAAATTTTCCGTTACCATTCAGAGAGGGTGTTTTGGCGGATGCACATTCTGCTCCCTTACAGAACATCAGGGTAGAATTATCCAGTCACGGAGTGAAAATTCAATACTGAAAGAGGTGGAAGGATTGAAAAAGATAAAAGGTTGGACAGGGATTATCTCTGACCTCGGAGGTCCTACAGCAAATATGTATCGTCTGAGATGCAAAGATAGGAATGTGGAATCAAAGTGCAGAAAGCTTTCCTGCGTTCATCCGAATATTTGTAAATTCATGGATACTGACCATTCATCGCAGATTAAACTCTTAAGAAAAGCGAGGGGGATGGAAGGGGTAAAAAAGGTTTTTATAGCATCTGGTGTCAGATATGACCTTGCACTTGGGTCGCCGGAGTATATCAGGGAATTAACAGCCTATCATGTTGGAGGACATCTGAAGGTGGCACCTGAGCATACATCAAAGAGGGTTCTGGAACTGATGAAAAAGCCTGAAATTGAGGCATTTGATAAATTTAAAAATAATTTTGATAGATTCTCTAAAGATTGCGGGAAAGAGCAGTATATTGTCCCATATTTCATCTCAAGCCACCCCGGAAGTGATTTGAAAGATATGATAGACCTTGCCCTTTATCTTAAAAGGAATAGATTCAGGCTTCAGCAGGTTCAGGATTTTATTCCTACACCTATGACACTTGCCACTGCCATGTATTATACAGGTTATGACCCTATTACATCCAAGAAAATCTATTGTGCAAAGACAGTTAAAGAAAAGAGATTACAGAAGGCATTGATGAGGTATCACGACCCTGTGAATTATTATCTCGTAAAAGAAGCTTTAATACAGGCAGGGAGGAAAGACTTAATTGGATATGGAAAGGATAAACTGATACCACCGTATAAACAGTGACAGTGTCAGTGTTTAGTGTCAGTTGGTGAAATTTATAACGGGCTATTGTTAAATGCCTTTTCAATAATATTTAAAGGTGTATCTTCTGTAACAGGGACAAATGAGAGATTTATATCCCTCCCATTTTTAATGGAATTTATAGCAGTTTCAATTTCATCTTCCGGTATAGATAATTGTGTATCCCAGTCCATTACCTGAACTTTCATTAATATCTTAGATGTTCCAACTTTATCTACAATAGAATCGGTCATCATACTTAATATCTCATATATTTTTTTATCCGGAAGTCCTAATTCTCTTTTCATCTGCCTGTGGTAAGCCATTACTGCATAGTAATCAAACTTGTGATTGATTAGCTCGTTAATATTTTGTGATAACCATGCAAGTGCGTCTCTCGGTGATGATACAGTTTCATAATAAAGGTTTATGGCAAATTTTAAATCAGGGTTGACCTCTCTTGCCGCAGACATTATCTCAGATGCTATATGAGAAAGCCTTTTTGACTTCCATTCTGACCATTTCCAGAAATATGGGGTATATGATGACACATAATATCTCCCATCTTTTTGATATATATTTTTATACATGATGAGTGGGTCTGCTTTAATACCTGTATATTTATTAAACTGCTCTCTTGCCTCATTACTATAGCCTTCAGTATGTCTTAAAACTAAATCATCCTGAAAGAGTATTCCATCAATGTCATATCTGGCAAGGTCTTTGTAAACACCTTTTAATATTTCTATGACTTCAGGGTTAAAGATATTAAGTTTCTCGCCTTTTATGATACTTCTATCTTTAAGGTCGTAAATAGATTCTAAAAGGGCAGGATTGTTTTCAATCAGCCAACTACTGTCTCTTGTAGTCATCCATGCAAAGATTTTCATATTATTCCTGTGTGTGATTTCAGTTAATTTTTCCAAAATATCATCAACAACAGGAGCATAGAAGGTATTAAAATATACACCGACTTCTTTTTTGGGGTTGGCAAAAGGGTAGAACCTGTCATATCTGTTTTGAAATACCCTGATGATTAGGGTATTAACCCCTGCCATTTTTAATTTTAAAATTCTCTCTTCAACCTCATCAAAATTCTTACAGTTCATCCATAGAATCTGAACAGAATTAAGGGGATTATTATGGGGATAGACAGAAGGAGGGGTAAAAAATATGGTTCCGATAAGTGCAACTGTTAATATAAATCTTTTCATTTTTTTGGATAGGTCAAAATTGCATTGCCGAGAATCAACTCCTCAGATGTGGTTATTTTTATATTAAAATCAGAACCTTTGACAACCCTGACAGGAAATCCAATTCTCTCAACAAGGGATGACTCATCTGTGCCATAATATTTATCATCAATTGCCTTCTTAAATGCCTTTTCAATGACATCCCTTTTGAATACCTGCGGAGTTTGAATTCTCCATAACAGCTTGCGATTCAATGTATTCACTATTAATCCATCAGAAACTTCTTTAACTGTATCCTTCTCAGGAATCGCTACAATGACCGCTCCGTGTTTATCGGCTTCTGCTATAGATTCCTTTATTATATCCTCTGTTACAAATGGTCTTACTCCATCATGGACAACTATAATATCAGTTTTTGGTTCAATCCTCATCAATCCATTATATACAGAGTCCTGTCTCTCCTTTCCGCCTTCAATAATCTCAACTACCTTTGTGATTTTGTATTTTTTAACAATATCAGTCTTGCAGTATTCAAGAGCATCTTTTGGTGCAACAAGATAGATGTTATTTATCAAATCTGTCTTTTGAAATTTTAAAAGTGTATGGGCTAATATTGGTTTGTCTGCAAGTTCAAGGAACTGTTTCTGAACCTTTCCTCCCATGCGGATTCCAGAGCCTGCAGCAGGTATGATAGCGGATACAAACATGGGAAAAATTCTAACACAATCATCCTTGCAAAACAAATCTATCACTGATAATATTTAGCTGCATGAACAAAAACTTGATTTCTCTTAGGAAACCAGGAATATAGGAATATTTCTTCATGCCTTCCTGAATTCCTTGGAAAAATTTCTGTGATGAATAAATTAATAGCTGAAGCAAAGACGGCAAGAGAGAGGGCATACGCACCTTATTCCAATTTCAAGGTTGGCGCAGCAGTATTGACTCAGGAAGGCAAGATATTTTCCGGCTGTAATGTGGAAAACTCATCTTATGGACTCTCAATATGCGCTGAGAGGTCTGCCATTTTTAATGCTGTCTCTTCTGGATATAAAAAGTTTGCAAAAGTCGCTGTTGTAACTGATTCCGAGCCGCCATCATCTCCATGTGGTGCATGCAGGCAGGTGATATTTGAATTTGGAGATGATATTGAGGTGATTATGGCGAACCTAAAGGGCGATACAAAAATAATAAAGATAAGCGAACTACTGAAAGATGGATTCAGATTATGAAGGATAAATTTGCAGTAATCGGCGGGAGCGGGGCGTATAACCTTTTAAAGGGTGAGGGTTTTGGTGTTGACCTTGAGTGCAGTAAGATATTTACGCCATTTGGTGAGAGCGCCCCTATTCACAGGTTTAGGGATAAGGATTTGAGCTTCATCTTTATTTCAAGACATGGTGAAAATGGATATGAAATCTCCGCCCCATTTGTAAATTACAGGGCAAACATCTGGGCATTGAAGGAGTGCGGTGTAGAGAGGATAATCTCATGGTCGGGACCTGGCGCCATCAATCAGAAATATTCTGTTGGAGATTTTGTTATTCCGCATGATATAATCGACGAAACAAGGGGGAGGGAATACACATTTTTCAACGGTACCGGAATAGGTTTTATCCGTCAATCACACCCCTTTTGCACTGAAATACGAGATGCCTTATCTAAAGCCTTAAAAGAGACAAAAGGAAATTATCATAATGAAGGAGTTTATGTCTGCACACAGGGACCAAGGCTTGAGACAGGGGCAGAGATAAGAAAATATAAATTATCAGGCGGTGATTTGGTTGGCATGACCCTTGTCCCTGAGGCATTTCTGGCAAGGGAACTTGAGATGTGCTACGCATCTGTCTGCTATCTCACAAATTATGCTGAGGGTGTTGAAAATAGAAGCTATGAAGAGGGTGAACTATTTGAAGGGATGCAGAATAAAGGTGAAAGAGAGAGGGTAGATAAGATTATGTTAAAGTTCCCAGAAATTATTAAGGCGGCTTTGAAAGAACTGTTGCAGATGGATAGGGGATGTCCCTGTAAAAACGCAATGGAAAGGTATAAGAGGAGAGGGGATATTAGTGACGACTGGCGGACATGGATAAGGAGCTAAAATGGATATTATAAATATTGCTGAAGAAATTTTAAACAAGGCTGTTAAAAAGAAACCTGACAGTGCAGAGGTTTTTGCCATTGAAGAATCATCTGCCTCTATTGAGGTGAAGGAGCAGGCTGTAGATTCTTTTCAATCTGCTGCGAGCCGTGGATTATCTCTGAGAATTTTGCTGGGAAATAAATTAGGATTTTCATATACATCCAATATATCCGCTGATGCGATAAATAGGCTTATAAAAGAGGCATTTGAGAATGCTGAAAATAATGAAGCAGATGCCTATATCTCCTTTTCAAAACCCTCCAAAGAGGCATCTATTAAGAAATTATATGATGACAAACTTAAAGGAATAGGTGAAAAAGAAAAGATAGAAAGGTGTATGCGACTGGAGAGGGCTGCCCGCCAGTATGATAAAAGAATCAAGAATATAAGACACGCATCTTATGAGGATTCAGAATATAGAAGGGTTCTTATGAACTCTAACGGGGTAAAATCTATTTACAGTGATACTGTCTGCTCTACAAGTATAATGCTTGTAGCAGAGGAGAATGGAAATTCAGAGACAGGGTGGGAGTTTGATTACAACAGGTTTTATGATAGTCTAAAGACAGATGAAGTCGGCATAGAAGCGGCGAGAAAGGCAATTGATATGCTTGGAGCAAAAAAGATTAATACCTGCCGCATCCCTGTTATTCTTGATCCGAAGGTATCATGTGATTTTATGGGAATATTATCTTCATCCCTTTCTGCTGATTCTGTTCAGAAAGGAAAGTCCATGCTGTCTGATAAGCTAAACTCTAAGGTTGCATCACCGATAATAAATCTGATTGATGACGGTACACTTGAAGGGGGCATCGGCTCTGCACCTATGGATGGAGAGGGAACTGCTGCAGGAAAGACATTATTAATAGAAAAGGGTTATCTTAAGGCTTTTCTTCACAACATATATACGGCAAATAAGTGGAAGACAGCATCCACAGGCAATGGTGTGAGGGGAGGGTTTAAAGGGCTTCCGGGTGTTGGAATTACAAACCTATTTATTGAAAAAGGGAATATATCAATGGAGGATTTAATAAAGGGCATAGATAAAGGTATTCATATTTCAGAGGCAATGGGTGTCCACACCGCAAATCCCATATCAGGCGATTTCTCCATCGGCGTTGCAGGGCATTGGATAGAGAATGGTAAATTCTCATTTCCTGTAAGGGGTGTGGTTATGGCAGGAAATATATTGGAGCTTATGAAAGGTGTTGAGGCTATTGCAGATGACTTGAGATTTTTTGGAAGAATAGGCTCGCCATCAATAAAGATTTCAGAAGCAGTTATAAGCGGTAGTTAAGGCGTAGTTGAACAAAATCTGATAAACCGCAGAGTGGGAGGGTTCTTATGAACGCTTCAATTCAGCTTGTCGTCTTTACCCTTGACAGCCTGAGATTTGCACTGCCGCTCTCGGCAGTTGAAAGGGCGATTCACATAATTGAGATTGTTCCACTCCCTAAAGCCCCTGATATTGTCATAGGTGTTATAAACCGTCATGGTCAGATTATCCCTGTTGTAAATATCCGCAAGAGGTTCAATCTCCCCGAAAAGGAAGTTAATCTTAACGACCGCATCGTCATAGCACATTCAAAAAAGAGACTATTGGGGATACTGGTGGATAATGTTGCTGGTGTCTTTGAATTTCCTGAACATAAGATAATAACGGCTGATAAGATTGTATCTGGAATTGAGTATGTTGAAGGTGTTGCAAAACTTGAGGACGGCATTATACTCATCCATGATATTGATAAGTTTTTATCCCTTGAGGAGGAAAAGGCACTGACTGATGCAGTGAATAAAAAATGATAAGTCAAATTTCAGACACTATTCTTTCCCAGTTGAGTGAATTTATCGTATCTATTATGGGACTGCACTTTCCAGAGTCCAAGTGGAGCGACCTTAAAAGGGGGATTAAATCTGCCTCAAATGAATTTGGATATAAAAATCCATTAGAGTTTGTCAGCTGGCTCATGTCAGCAAAGCTGACAAGGACGCACATTGAGATTCTATCAAGCCATCTCACAGTCGGCGAGACATACTTTTTCCGCAACAAGAAAAATTTTGAGATACTTGAAGAGCAGATACTCCCTGAAATGATTGACTCAAGGAAGGATGTAAGGTATTTGAGGATTTGGAGTGCAGGATGCAGCAGCGGCGAGGAGGCATACTCAATTGCGATATTGCTTAAAAAGATAATTTCTGATATTAATGATTGGAAAATAACTATTCTTGCAACAGACATTAATCCTCATTTTCTTAAAAAGGGGTTGGCAGGAATATACACTGACTGGTCTTTCCGCAGCACCCCTTCATGGGTTAAAGAGGGCTATTTTAAGAAGACAAAGGAAGGCAATTATAGGATAATCCCGGTTCTTAAAAATATGGTGATATTTGAATACCTGAATCTCGCTGAAGATATTTACCCCTCCCTTTTAAACAATACAAACGGCATGGATATAATCTTCTGCCACAATGTCCTCATGTATTTTTCTCCGAATTTGGCAAGCAGGGTGGTTAATGGCTTTTATAACTCCCTTGTTGATAATGGATGGCTATCAGTTGGGCCTACAGATTTTATAAGGTCAGCAGCCTCTAAATTTGCCCCTGTCAGCATTGATGAAACAGTTGTATATAGAAAACTCTCTAAGAAAATTAGGATTTCAGATGATTTTCAACCAGAAAAGTTTGCACCTTATATTCCATTCGTCAAGAGATGGATTGACACTGACAGACATTTAAAATTAGTTAAAGGGGAGGAGGAAGAAGTAATAAAGGCAAAAGATGTTATAAAAAAGGAAGGAGGAGAGGGCATGGATTTAAAAAAGGATGTTATAAAAATCTTTGAGCAGGGGAGATATGATGATGCAGTGAGAAAGATTTCGGGTTTGTCTCTGAAGGATGAGGACAAGGCAGAGATTCTTTCAATGCTGGTAAGAGGGTATGCAAATCAGGGGAGGCTCAATGACGCCCTGAAGTGGTGCGAAGAGGCAATCTCATCTGACAAGCTCAATCCATATTATCATTACCTCCTCGCCACAATCTTTATTGAACAGGGGAGAATGATGGATGCAGTCAAGTCTCTGAAGAAAACGATTTACCTTGACAATGATTTCATACTTGCATATTTTATGCTTGGAAATCTGATGGTTAGGAGAGGTAAATTAAAGACCTCAAAGAGATATTTTAGAAATGCAATTGAGCTTTTATCAGATTATAGCGATGAAGAGGTTATACCTGAATCTGACGGGATTACGGCAGGCAGATTATCTGAAATAATAGAGTCAATAATGGTATCGGAGAGGACACATTAGGAGAAGCACTAAATTCAAAAAATTAAATTCTATTTAAAGAGAAAATAATGGCTATTAACTGGGAAGAAATATACAGCCGTCTGGAATCAGCAAAGATTACTTCTGAGAAGGGGTTTCAGCCGAGCAAAGAAGAGAGGGATAGAATCCTCAAGGAGAGGGCAAAGATAACTGCCCTTGAGTCAGAAGATGGGTTGAAAAAAGGGGAGTCTATTGAGGTGCTGGAATTCATGCTTGCCTATGAGAGATATGGGGTTGAGCTGAAATATGTCCGTGAGGTTTATCCATTGACAGAACTTACCCTTATCCCCGGCATACCTGTTTTTGTCCTTGGAATTATAAATGTGAGGGGGGAGATTCTTTCAGTCATTGATATAAAAAAATTCTTTGACCTCCCTGAAAAGGGGCTTACTGACTTAAATAAAGTTATAATACTCCACTCCCCTGAAATGGAGTTTGGCGTCCTCGCAGATTCAATAATTGGTGTCCACAGCATCTTATTAAATGAGCTTCAGACATCACTCCCAACATTGACTGGTATCCGTGAGGAGTATTTAAAGGGGGTTACAAAGGAAAGAAAGGTTATTCTTGACGCAGAGAGACTTTTGACAGATAAGAGTATAATTGTGAATGAGAATGTAAAAATATAGGATTCAAATGACCACCTTTATAAGGAGGAATAAATTATGAAATGGTTTGTTAATCTGCCGATACGGGTTAAATTTTTTGCAACATTTGCTGTTGTTATCACTATCTTGTTAGCTGTCATCTTGACAGCAAAGAGGGGAATCACCAGAATAGAAGATTTTCAAAAAGATATTTTTTATTCAGAGTTTGCAAATTCTGTTGACCTCCTCAGGCTCAGGTCAAATGAGGATGAGATACGGCTTGCATTAGTAATGATGACAAATGCCGCAGATAAAACAGCCAAGGAGCAATTGCATCAGGATATAAAGGAATATGCTTTAAGTATTGAAAAAAGAATACAAGGTCTTATAGAGCGTAACAAGGGAGATACTGCTATTTTAAACAGGCTTGAAGAGTTGAATGCGGTAAGGCTTGCATTCAAAGAGACAAGGGATACCCAGATTATTCCTCTTATATATGACGGGAAATTTGATGATGCAAAAAAGCTGGCATTTGGAATACAGGCAGAAAGATTTGAAAAGATAAGGTCTCTCACAAATGAACTTGTAAGATATGCAAGCGAAGAGGCTCAGAGCCACATGAAAAAATCAGAAGAGACTGCAAGGCAGACTGCTGACTACTTCATAAATGTTGGAATTATAGCCGTATTTGGCGGCATTGCAGTAGCTTTTTATATGAACAGGATTATTGCCAAGCCTTTAAGGAATATATCCAGTATGGCAGAGAGGATTACATCCGGGGACCTGACGGTAAGTCATACTGCAGAAGACAGGAGTGATGAGGTAGGAGTCCTTTCAAAGACATTCCGAACAATGGTAGAAAGACTTCAAAAACAGACGAGGGATATTGCTGAGGCTATAAATGTTCTTGCATCATCATCAAATCAGATTGCTGCCACAGTAACACAGCTTGCCGCTGGCACAGAGCAGACGGCAGTTGCAACTAATGAGACGACAACAACAGCAGAGGAGGTTAAACAGGCGGCTACTGTCTCAAACCAAAAGGTAAAGCGTGTTACGGAGGTTGCGCATAATGCAGTTCAGGTATCAAAGACAGGCGAAAATCTTGTAAATGAGACAATAGAGGGGATAAACAGGATTAAAGGGCAGATGGAATATATTGCAGAGACAATCATAAAGCTGAGTGAGCATAATCAGGCAATCAGTGAAATCATTGCCTCTGTTGATGACCTTGCTGAACAGTCCAATCTCCTTGCGGTGAATGCCGCCATTGAGGCTACAAAGGTTGGGGAGCAGGGGAAGGGTTTTATCGTGGTGGCAAATGAAATCAAGAGCCTTGCAGAGCAGTCAAGACAGGCAACAAAGCAGGTAAGGACAATCTTAAATGACATACAGAAGTCAACAAGCACAGCAGTTATGTCGACGGAGAAGGGGAGCAGATTAGTTGAAGCTGTGGTAAAGCAGTCTGTTGGAACGGGTGATGCCATAAAAGGGCTTGCGAGGAGTATTGATGAGGCGTCACAGGCGGTAGTACAGATTTCTGCGTCAAACCAACAGCAGTTAGTAGGGATGGATCAGGTAGTCCTTGCGATGACAAACATAAAACAGGCTACTGCCCAGAATGCCGCCAGCACAAAGCAGGTGGAGATTACAGTCCGAAGCCTGAATGAAATTGGGCAGAAGCTGAAGGATATGGTTAAATACTACACGATATAAAATAACAGCAATAACCGCAGAGAACAAAGACTAAACACGAATGACACGAATGGGACAAATTACACTAATGAAATCCTTAAATTAAAAAAATATATTTGCTTTTTTATTCGTAATATTCGTATATTCGTGTAATTCGTGTTCCAATAAAGAAAAACAATGGCTGATAAGAAGGAAAATGGCATAAAGAAGAGACTCCTCTCAACATTTAAAGTTGAGGCAAAGGACATCCTCAATGCATTATCTTTAGGGATTGTTAAGCTTGAGAAATCTCCCCCTGAAAATATTCAGATGGATATAGTTGAGGCTGTATATCGCGGGATACACAGTCTTAAGGGTGCTGCGAGGGCTGTCAATCTGACAGATGTTGAAGTAATCTGCCAGACACTTGAAAATGTATTTTCTGTCTGGAAAGAGGAGGGAAGGATTGAACTTGCAAAAGGGAATTTTGAAGTCATTTTTAGTGCAGTTGAACTCATTAACAGTATTATTTTATCAGCAGAAGAAGGGCAGTCTCCTGTTGAAAAAAAGGATATTGCAAAGATAGTAAAAGGCCTTTCAAAGATTGAGACAGGCAGAGAGCTGTCTGAAATCAAACAAAAGGGTATTGAAAAGGTGTATGTCCGACCATCTGTTCAAACTCCTGCATCTATAGTAGAGACCGTAAAGATACCAACTGCGAGACTGAAGTCAATACTTTTACAGACTGAAGAGATGATTGCCACAAAATTTATAGCAAACCAGCAGGTTGAAAACCTGATAGATATAAATAATGTCTTTGATTCATTAAAGGCAGAATGTAAAAAGGCATATCTTGATATGCCGAAGAATCGGATAAAGGAGGGAAAAAGCGGTGGAGAGGGCAGGGTATTAGACGAAAATGTGTCTTTGAAGCTCAATGAATATTTGGGGTGGACTCAGGCACAGATAAAAACAATTGAAGGAAGGCTCTTATCACTTATAAAATCTGCAAAGCACTTCAATAAGACGATTGACAGGATGGTTGACAATCTCCTCTCCGATATGAAGAGCGCAATGCTCCTCCCTTTCTTTACAATCTTAGAGGGTTTTCCCCTCCTAATCCGCAATATATCGCATGAGCTTGGCAAAGAGGCGGATGTGGTGATAAAGGGAGAGTGGGAGGAGATTGACAGGAGGGTTCTGGATGAGATAAAGATTCCGTTTATGCATCTGGTCAGAAACTGCATTGACCATGGCATTGAAAAACCAGAGAGCAGATTAAAGAATGGCAAAAAACGGGAGGGGACTATTACAATTGAGATACTGCAGATAACCGGCGGCAAGGTTGAGATAAATATGTCAGATGATGGTGCAGGGATTGATATTGAAAATGTGAAGAGATCTGCTGTGAAGGAAAATATATTATCACAAAAGGAGGCAAAGGGATTAAATGAGAATGAGGCGCTCTCTCTTATATTCAGGTCTGGAATTTCAACAAGCCCTATAGTCACAGATTTATCAGGGAGGGGATTAGGGCTTGCAATTGTCAGGGAACAGATAGAGAAACTGAATGGGATTATATCCGTAGAGTCGAAGCCGAATATCGGCACAAGATTTAAGATAGTCATCCCGATTACTGTTGCAACATTCAGGGGGATTTTGGTAAAGACTTCTGACCAGCCATTTATCCTCCCTGACTCCAATGTTGAGACTGTAAATAGGATTAAGACTGATAAGATTAAGACAGCTGAAAACAGAGAGACCGTAACCCATAATGGGACGCCGGTTTCATTTGTCTATCTCAGCAATATTCTTGGGCTTCCTGTCAGCAGGGAAAAGGGAGGGAGTCCATTATTCACAAACCTTTTAATAACTAATGTTAATGGAGAAAGGATTGCCTTTGGTGTGGATGAGGTTGTTGGTGAACAGGAGGTGATGTTCAAGGGGCTTGGCAGACAATTGCAAAATGTAAAGAACATTGCAGGTGCGGCAGTCTTTGGCTCAGGAAAGCCTGTTCCAATACTGAATATCCCTGATTTAATGAGAACGGCTGTAGGGGCTGAAGCTCTACCAAAGGTATCTGTCCCTGTTGAGAAGGCAGAGGAAGGAAGGAAGTCAATACTAGTTGTTGAAGACTCTATTACCTCAAGGATATTACTTAAAAACATACTTGAGTCTGCAGGCTATAATGTCAGGACGGCAGTTGACGGGATTGATGCAATTACGGCATTAAAGACAGAGGATTTTGATATAGTTGTATCTGATATTGAAATGCCGAGGATGAATGGTTTTGACCTTACTGCTAAAATCCGCAGTGATAAAAAGTTTGAAGAACTTCCCGTTGTCCTTGTAACAGCCCTTGAATCAAGGGAGGACAGGGAGAGGGGGATTGATGTCGGCGCAAATGCCTATATTGTGAAGAGCAGTTTTGACCAGAGCAATCTGCTTGAAGTAGTGAGGAGGTTTATATGAATTTAAAAATCCAAATTACAAGCTCCAAATTACAAATAATATCCAAATTCAAATATTCCAAACTGTTTGGAATTTGAGATTTTGGTTATTGAATTAGCAGTCAGGTGAGTAAATCCTTTGCAATATCGGTGGTAAGTAAATCTCGATAGAATACAGGAGTTACTTGAATTTATATTTTAATAGAAATCCAAGTTGACATAATATCCCNNTATCCCTTATCAGAAGTTATAGAGTGGTAAACGATTTAAGACTTTTTGCCTTTTCTTTGATTTCTTCAATATTGCGGATATTTGGGAATTTTTCAATAACAAACTGATATTTCTCTAATGCCGATTTATAATCACCTGATTCTTCATAAAGTCTGCCCAAAGATACATATATATCCTCTTTATTTGAAATATCCTTATCATTTAAAATCTTAAGAAATACACTTATTGCATCCTTATACTTCCCTAAGGACTCATAAGAATAGCCAAGCCCCATAACCGCATTCTGTTTCATTAAGGGGCTGCTTTTAGACTCCATTACCCTTTTATATTCATTTACGGCGTCCTCATATTTTCCGCTTCTATAATATAGATGGCCAAGATATAGATTTGAATAGATATTATTTCCAAACAGCTTTTTTTCTAACTTTTTTAAGTTGGCGATTTTTTGTTGAGGAACATCTGTTTGGGATTTTGTCTCTTTCAATATAAAGAAAATTTCCTTGTTAATATCCTTATTCAATTTATCTTTATAAAATAACAATCCGATCCAGCTCGTGGCTAATATAAAAGCAATCAGGATTATAAAAGTTATTGGCTTTGAATTCTTCCTTATGTAAGTTACTGCCTTAGAAGTTGCAGTAATAAACTCATCTTCCTTAAGTTTTTTCTTATTTATTCTGCTATAAATGCTCATTTTACCTCACTTTTTTAATTAACCCTTCAGAATTTTTAAAGACATCTTTCACTTGCAAATCTGAAATGCCGCAGCCTAAAAGTACCTTTCCTGCCTTATTCTCATTTATCAGGTCATCGGGTTGATGTGCATCACTGTTAAATACCAACTTTGCACCAACTTTTAATGCCATAGATGCAACATGCCCATTTGTAAAGGAATGCCCTTTCCTGCCGCTAATTTCAAGAAAAATTGATTTCTTTCTTGCCAATTCAGCATCTTTTTCAGTAATAAGGCCGGGATGAGCCAGAATATCAATATCAGAATTGAGTGCCGCACTATTTGTTCCTGATGGTACTGGTTCAACTATTGTCTCACCGTGCACCAATAGTATCTTTGCCCCCAATTTCCTTGCTTCTTTAGAGAGTTTATTAATGCTCTCAGGAGGGACATGGGTGATTTCAGCACCAGGTATTGCAATAATCTTCCAATATTTGTTCAGTTCCTCACATGCCTTAACTATACGAGGTATCACATGGTCTATATTTGAGATATCCACATGGTCTGTTATTGCCAATGCCTGAATACCGATAGCATCTGCCCTTCTTACTATTTCTGAGGGCAAAAGCACACCGTCACTAAATAAAGAATGGACATGTAAATCAATCATAAAATAAAAAAATGCCCCCGACACGATTCGAACGTGCGACCTACGGTTTAGGAAACCGGCGCTCTATCCTACTGAGCTACGGGGGCAATAAATTTT